>JBBRGE010000141.1:0-6103 GCA_038241045.1 Hyphomicrobiales bacterium
TTTCTGGGGCAGGCGGTCGGGCCGATCGTGTACGGTTATGAACTCGATCACTTCGGCAAGATGGCGACGCTCATCATCAGCGCGGCTGCGATCCTGTTGCTTGGAATCATCTCCGCGCAATTGCTTCATCAGAAGCCGGTGGAAATCGAGGATATCGCGGATATTTAGTTTTTACCCCCGCCCGCGATACGGTGCGACGCCCTGATCCGGCACCCATACGCCGCCCGGTAATTTTCCCGTTTGCCAGAACACGTCGATGGGAATGCCGCCGCGCGGATACCAGTAGCCGCCGATGCGCAGCCATTTCGGTTTGATCTCGCGCGCAAGTCTTTTTCCAATGTCGAGTGTGCAGCCCTCGTGAAAGCCGCCGTGATTGCGGAAGCTCGCCAGATACAGTTTCAGCGATTTGGATTCGACCAGCCATTGCGCCGGCACATAGTCGATCACCAGATGCGCGAAATCGGGTTGTCCCGTGATTGGGCAGAGCGTGGTGAATTCGGGTACTGCAAAGCGCACCAGATAATCGGCGTCGGCGTGCGGATTGGGAACGCGGTCGAGCTTTGCGCTTTGGGGCGAGGCAGGCGTTCGCACCCGGTGACCGAGTTGCAGTGTGGCTTTCGCGGGCGATTTTGCGGGCTTTTTCGACATGGTGTCTCCGTGGCAATCTGATAGCCAATTCGCGCATCCGCGTCACGCGCTCTAACGGCTTTGTGGCCTTTTCGGCGCGCACACCATGCTGTAGAAGCGGCTCAACCCCCTGAACCAAAACGCTTGCAGAGGCGCACATGACAGCCATCGTCGACATCATTGGCCGTGAAATTCTCGACAGCCGCGGTAATCCCACCGTCGAAGTCGATGTCGTGCTCGAAGACGGCGCGATAGGCCGCGCAGCCGTTCCGTCGGGCGCATCGACCGGCGCGCATGAGGCGGTCGAGCTTCGCGATGGCGACAAGAAGCGCTACGCAGGCAAGGGCGTGCTGAAAGCGCTCGAGGCGGTCAACACCGAGATTTTCGATGCCATCGGCGGCATGGACGCCGAACAGCAAGTGCAGATCGACGAGGTGATGATCGGCCTCGACGGAACGCCGAACAAATCCCGCCTCGGTGCCAACGCGATCCTCGGCGTGTCGCTGGCTCTGGCGCGCGCGTCAGCCGAGTCGCTCGACATGCCGCTGTATCGTTACGTCGGCGGCACGTCCGCGCGGCTGCTGCCGGTGCCGATGATGAACATCATCAATGGCGGCGTACATGCCGACAATCCCATCGACTTCCAGGAAATCATGGTGATGCCGGTCGGCGCGAAATCATTTTCGGAAGCCCTACGCTGCGGTGCTGAAATTTTCCACACGCTCAAAAGCGAATTGAAGAAGGCGGGTCACAACACCAATGTGGGCGACGAGGGCGGCTTCGCGCCGAACTTGCCGTCCGCCGATGCGGCACTCGATTTTGTCATGGGTGCTATCGACAAGGCCGGATACAAGACGGGCAGCGACGTGATGCTGGCGCTCGATTGTGCGGCGACCGAATTTTTCAAGGACGGCAAGTACGTTTACGAAGGCGAGAAGAAAACCCGCACACGCTCCGAGCAGGCGAAATATCTTGCAGAGCTTTGCAAGAAATATCCCATCGTCTCCGTTGAGGACGGCATGTCGGAAGACGACATGGACGGCTGGAAAGAAGTCACCGATCTGATCGGCGACAAATGCCAGCTGGTCGGCGACGATCTGTTTGTCACCAACGTGACGCGACTTGAAGAAGGCATCAAGGCGGGCCGCGCCAATTCCATCCTGATCAAAGTCAACCAGATCGGCACGCTGACCGAGACGCTTGCCGCTGTCGAAATGGCGCACAAGGCGGGCTATACGGCCGTCATGTCGCATCGCTCCGGCGAGACGGAAGATTCCACCATCGCGGATCTGGCGGTCGCGACCAACTGCGGGCAGATCAAAACGGGTTCGCTGGCGCGCGCGGATCGCACGGCGAAATACAACCAGTTGCTGCGGATCGAACAGCAATTGGGATCTCAGGCGAAATATGCCGGCAAATCTGTGCTGAAGGTGCTGGCTTAAAAACAAAACGGGAAGCGCGCATGAGCGGCCCACTCGCAGGCATTAAAGTGATCGAAATCGGTCAGGCGCTGGCTGGGCCAGTTGCGGGCGCGATTCTGGCCGACATGGGCGCTGACGTCATCAAGATCGAGAAGCCGGATGGTGGCGACGATGCGCGCGGCTGGGGTCCGCCGTTCATCGAAGATTCCTCGATCATGTTTCACGTCACCAATCGCAACAAGCGCTCGGTGACGCTCGACATGAAAAACGCCGCTGATGTCGAGAAGCTTAAGACACTTGTGCGCGACGCGGATATTCTGATTCAGAACCTGCGCTCCGGCGTCGTCAACGATCTCGGCGTCGGGCCGCAACACATGCTCGCGATCAATCCGCGACTGATTTATTGCTCGATCTGGGCGTTCGGCCCGACAGGCCCGCTATCGAAAGCGCCGGGCTTCGATCCGTTGCTGCAGGCGTTTTCCGGTGTGATGATGCAGACCGGACGCCATGAAGATCCGCCGACATTCTGCGCACCTGCGATCAACGACAAGGCGACCGCGCAATGGTGCGTGATCGGTGCACTGGCGGCACTTCAGCAGCGCCACATCACCGGCAAGGGCTGCGTGATCGACACGTCGTTGCTCGACAGCGCGGCGTCGTGGGTCGACACGTCGCTGGCGAGTTATCACGTCACGCAGGAACTGAGGGACCGCACGGGCGCGGCGACGCCGACGATTGTGCCGTATCAGGTGTTTGAGACTGCCGACAAACCGATGGTGATCGCGGCGGGATATGACCGGCTGTTTCACAAATGTGCGAACGTTATGGGCCATTCCGAATGGTGCGACGATCCGCGCTTCGCAAAAGGTCACGCACGTTTCGACAATCGCGACGCGTTGATCGGCGCGATGATCCCGGCGCTGAAAACCAAACCGCGCGCCGAATGGCTGGCGCTGTTCGCGAAGGCGGGTGTTCCGTGTCAGCCGGTCAACACCATCGCCGAGCTGCAGGAGACCGAACAGTTCAAGTCCAACGACATTCTGCGCACGCTGCCGGGAAGCGGATTGCCGGTGGTGGGTTTGCCGATCATGTTCGACGGCAAGCGGCCGCATCCGCATTCCGGCGCGCCGAAACTCGGCGAGCACAACGACGATGTGTTCAAAGCGAGTCGTTAGCCGCAAATTAACCGGCCTATTGCATCAATGGCCCATGGTATCGCCTGTTCGCCTCAAAGCCATCGTGACGGGCCTCGCGCTGTATGCGCTGGCTGCGGCCTTCATCGCCTATTTCGGCGTCAACGCCTACACCGGCAAATACGGCCTCAATGCACGCGTCGAACTCGACCAGGAAATCGTGACGCTGACGGCCGAATTGTCGCGTCTCAAAACCGAGCGCGTCACCGCCGACAAGCGCGTCGCCTTGCTACGCTCCAGCAGCGTCGATCCCGATATGCTCGATGAGCGGGCACGCTATCAGCTGGATTATGTCGATCCGCGCGATCTCGTCAAAATCATCGCGCCGAACTGACGCGCCACTCGCGGCGGCTTCTAATTTCAAAAATCATATGATTTGTGTCGCATAAATTTCGTGCGCTGCGCTGCAAAACGCCGCAGGCCAGTCCTGCGCGCGCATTCCTCCTGTGATCCTTTCGTGATGCTTTCTTGCCGATGGGAGTTGAGGTAGAGAGGTTGAAAGCTCTCTCACCCGGATTGTTCATGGCACTCGCGAAGAAACCCGCCGCACAAGAAGCAGGCCAAGGAGGGGGTAACGGAACACGCAACGTCGCCAAAATCTCCTTCACCAAAGAACAGGAACTAGCGGCGTTTCGCGAGATGATGCTGATCCGGCGCTTTGAGGAAAAGGCCGGTCAACTCTATGGCATGGGTGCCATCGGCGGCTTTTGCCATCTTTATATCGGCCAGGAAGCCATCGTGGTCGGCATGCAGATGGCGCTGAAGGACGGCGATCAGGTCATCACCGGATACCGCGATCACGGTCACATGCTCGTGTGCGGAATGGACCCCAAAGGCGTGATGGCGGAACTGACGGGCCGCGCCGCCGGCTATTCCAAAGGCAAGGGCGGCTCCATGCACATGTTCAGCAAGGAGAAGTCGTTTTACGGCGGGCACGGCATTGTCGGCGCGCAGGTATCACTGGGTACGGGCCTGGCTTTCGCCAACAGCTATCGCGGCAACGATCATGTCAGCCTCGCGTACTTCGGCGATGGTGCGGCCAACCAAGGTCAGGTTTACGAGAGCTTCAACATGGCGGAGCTTTGGAAGCTTCCGTGCATCTACATCATCGAGAATAACCGTTACGCGATGGGCACGTCGGTGACGCGCTCAAGTGCGCAGACCGATTTTTCCAAGCGCGGCATTTCGTTCAACATTCCCGGCGAACAGATCGACGGCATGGACGTCCGCGCGGTGAAAGCTGCCGGCGACCGCGCGGTGAAATGGTGCCGCGAGGGCAACGGACCTTTCATTCTGGAAATGCAGACTTATCGTTATCGCGGTCACTCGATGTCCGACCCTGCGAAATATCGCACGCGCGAGGAAGTCGATAAGGTGCGCCACGACCAGGACCCGATCGAGCAGGTGCGGTTGCGGCTGCTTGAATTAAAGGTGCCGGAGGCGGATTTGAAAAAGATCGACGCCGAGGTGCGCGAGATCGTCAACGCCGCCGCAGACTTTGCACAGTCCGAGCCGGAGCCCGACGTGTCGGAGCTTTACACCGACATTTACAGATAAGATTCCGGAGCAACGATGCCGATTCAAATTCTGATGCCAGCACTTTCGCCGACCATGGAGAAGGGCAACCTTTCCAAATGGCTGAAGAAGGAAGGCGAGGCCATCAAGTCCGGCGACGTGATCGCCGAAATCGAGACCGACAAGGCGACGATGGAAGTCGAAGCCACCGATGAAGGCACGCTCGGCAAAATCCTGATTGCGGAAGGCACCAACGACGTTGCGGTGAATACGCCGATCGCAACGATCCTCGCCGACGGCGAGAGCGCATCCGATCTCGCTAACGCACCAGCCGTGCCGAAACCTTCGCCGAGCGTCTCGCACGAAGTTGAAGAATCCCGCGCGCCGGTCGGTGAAGGCAAACCTCAAATCAATGCACCGAAAGTTGCCGCTGCACCTGCGGCGCCCGTCGAGCCCGATCCCGAAGTGCCGCAAGGCACCGAAATGGTAAAAACGACAGTCCGTGAAGCGCTGCGCGATGCGATGGCCGAGGAGATGCGCCGGGACGGCGATGTGTTCGTGATGGGCGAGGAAGTCGCCGAGTATCAGGGTGCATATAAAGTCACCCAAGGGTTGCTGCAGGAATTCGGCGCCAAGCGAGTTATAGATACGCCGATCACCGAGCATGGCTTTACCGGCATCGCGGTCGGCGCCGCCTTCGCGGGTCTCAGGCCCATTGTCGAGTTCATGACGTTCAACTTCGCGATGCAGGCGATCGACCAGATCATCAATTCGGCCGCCAAGACGCTCTATATGTCGGGCGGCCAGATGGGTTCGCCCATCGTGTTCCGCGGCCCGAACGGGGCTGCGGCGCGCGTGGCCGCGCAGCACAGCCAGGATTATACGGCCTGGTATTCCAGCGTGCCCGGCCTGAAGGTGGTGGCGCCCTATACGGCGGCCGACGCCAAGGGGCTGCTCAAGAGCGCCATCCGCGATCCGAACCCCGTGATCTTCCTGGAAAACGAGATCCTCTATGGCCAGTCCTTCGACGTGCCGCAGATGGAGGATTTCCTGGTGCCGATCGGCAAGGCCAGGGTCGCCCGCCAGGGCCGGCACGTCACCATCGTGTCCTGGTCGATCGGCATGACCTATGCGCTGAAGGCCGCCGACGAACTCGCCAAGGAGGGGATCGAGGCCGAGGTGATCGATCTACGGACCATCCGGCCGATGGATACCGAGACCATCCTGGCCTCCGTGAAGAAGACGGGCCGCTGCGTGACGGTCGAGGAAGGCTGGGCGCAGTCGGGCGTCGGGGCCGAGATCAGCGCCCGGCTGATGGAGCAGGCTTTCGACTATCTGGACGCGCCG
>JBBRGE010000142.1:0-6076 GCA_038241045.1 Hyphomicrobiales bacterium
CGCTCCGTCGAACAACAGCTCCGTGTAGCAACCGGCCTCGACTTGATCGTTGGCGGCGAGATCGAAGTCTCCCTGCTGCCGTCAAGTTATGTCACGCTTCGTCAGGTCGGATTGAAGGGCGCGGACGGCAAGACGGACAAACCGCTGACCGTCGATGAATTGACCGCCAATCTGCGGCTACTGCCATTGCTGGCGCGGCGGTACGACATCGCCGACGTCACGCTGGTGAATCCGCACTTCAATGTCACGCGCGATAGCGATGGCCGCAGCAACTGGACGCCCATCATCGAAACTCTGGCGAAGTCGATCAAGCCCGGCGTCGACAGCACCGTTTCGTTTTCGGAGATCCGCGTCATCGACGGCGTCATGACTTACAAGAGTGACAAGCAAGATACCGGTGAGACAATCTCGGACATCGATCTGTCGCTTGGATGGCCATCGATCTCACGATCATTCGCAGCCACCGGGCAATTCGACTGGCGCGGCGAACGTATCGACGGCAGCTTGTCAATTGCAGATTTCATCGCTGCATTGTCCGGTGACCGTTCCGGATTGAAGCTACGCGCGATGAGTGCGCCGCTGAAGGTTGCATTCGACGGCACGATCGCAAATCGCACTAGCCTACTCATGGAAGGAACGCTGAGCGCCGACAGCCCTTCGCTCCGCAACGCGATGCGTTGGGCCGGCGAGACAACGCCCGGAACCGGCGGGATGGGACGATTTGCGCTGAAGGCGCGCGCCAATGTGGTTGGTGAATCCATCGCGCTGACCAACGTAAATGTCGAACTTGACGGCAATGCCGCCGAAGGCGTCATCACCTACACCAAGGGCGAAAAGCAAGTCGTGCAGGCGACGCTTGCTGCCGAGGCCCTCGACTTCACGCCTTATATCGCCACCGTGCGTGTGCTTACGAGCGGAGCGCGCGACTGGAATCGGCAGTTGTTCGATTTGCGCGGTTTATCCGCGACCGATCTGGATATGAGATTGTCTGCCGCAAAAGTCATCGTTGGCCCCACGAGACTCGGACGCAGCGCCCTCGGTGCCAATCTGCGCAACGGGGCCTTGGTCCTCAGCGTCGGCGAAGCGCAGATCTACGGCGGAATTCTCAAGGGTTCGCTCAGCGTTGCGCGCTCGGACGCGGTTGCCGACGTCAAAGCTCAGTTCCAGTTGACCGAAGTCGATCTGGAGGCCGGTGCCGCCGAAATGTTCGGCTTCCGGAAATTATCGGGACGCGGCAACATCAACCTTGCACTCGATGCATCCGGCGCCAGTTCCTACGCGCTGACGCAAACGCTAGCCGGCACTGCAACGCTGACCGGACACGATGGCGCGATCAGCGGCTTCAATATCGAACAATTGTTGAAGCGGCTCGAAAGGCGCCCACTGTCAGGGCTTGGTAATTTCCGCGCCGGCAACACTCCGTTCGACAGGCTCAATGTTGCCATCCGTATAAAAGACGGCATCGCGACGACGGACGAAGCGATCATCGAAGGGCCGACCGCGCTGCTGAAATTCTCCGGCACCGCGTCGGTTCCCGCGCGCGACTACGATCTGAAAGGTGTCGCCAGCCTGATTTCGGCGAACGCGGCCAATCCCGCGTTTCAATTGCCGTTCGTCGTGCAGGGCCCGTGGGATGATCCGCTGGTGTTTCCGGATTCGGATTCGCTGATCCGTCGCTCGCCTGCTTCTGCGCCGTTGCTGGATTCGCTGAAGGACCGCAAGACGCGCGACGCGGTCAAATCGGTGATCGACCGTTTCACCGGCAATCGGGCCCCGCCTCCCGCCCAAGTGCCCGCTCCTCAGCCGCCGACTGTCCCTGCGGCAACATCGGAGACGTCCACCGATACGCCAACACCGCCTGCGGCCGCGAATGAATCCGCTCAGGAAAAAGCAAACTAAAGGGGCGCGGCGCTCTTGCCCTGTTCGCTCGACAGTTTTGATGCCAGCGACGCTGCAATAATGACAACCGCCACAACGGCGATCACCATCGTGCAGATGGCGTTGATTTCCGGCTTCACGCCAAGGCGCACTTCGGAATAAATTCGGATTGGCAAGGTCGAAGAACCCGGCCCCGTGGTGAAACTCGCAATCACCAGATCATCGAGCGACAACGTGAACGCCAGCATCCATCCGGCGGCTATCGATGGCAGCATCAAAGGCAGCGTGACCGCGAGAAATGCCTGCACCGGACCGCAGCCGAGATCCATCGCGGCTTCTTCCAGACTGCGATCGAGGCCAATCAGGCGCGACTGCACCACCACAGCGACGAAGCACATGGTTAGCGTCGTGTGCGCGATGGTCACGGTCCAAAATCCGCGTCCGGCGTCAATGGCAACGAACAGCAGCAGCAGCGACAGTCCCATCACGACTTCCGGCATCACCACCGGCGCGTAAAGCATCCCAGAGAATAACGCTCGCCCTTTGAAGCGTTCACCGCGCGACAATCCAACGGCGGCCAGCGTCCCCAAGACGGTTGCCGCCGTCGCCGAGCACGCCGCGACGCGCAAACTCATCCATGCGGCTTCGATCATCGCTGCATCGTTGAAAAACTCCGCATACCAGCGCAACGACCAGCCGCCCCATACCGTCACCAGCCGAGAAGCGTTGAACGAATAAATAACGAGAATCATGATCGGCAAATAGAGAAACGCCAGCCCCAGCGCCACAGAGGCGATGTTGAAATACGAGGATTTTGCAATTGTCCTTGCCATCACGCGCTGCCTTCGAGGTGACGGCGCTGAAGTTTCTCGTAAACCATCAGCGGCACGAGCAGCAGTACCAGGAGGACGATTGCGAGCGCCGACGCCGCTGGCCAATCCTTGTTGGTAAAGAATTCCAGCCACAGCGTCTGCCCGATCATCATACGATCCGAGCCAGCGAGCAGATCGGGGATCACAAACTCGCCGACGATCGGAATGAAAGACAGCAGAACGCCCGCGCCGATACCCGGCAGCGACAGCGGAAACGTGACCGTCCAAAACGCCTTGAGGCGCGAGCAGCCAAGATCGGCGGCCGCTTCCAGCAGCGAACCGTCGAGCTTCGACAACGTCGCGTACAACGGCAGGATCATGAACGGAAAATACGAATAGACGATGCCTAGATACATCGCCGAATCCGTCGAGAGCCAAACCAATGGTCGGTCGATCAGGCCGAGCGCCAGCAGCGTTTTATTCAAAAGACCGTCGTGCTGCAGGATATTGATCCAGGCATAAATTCGAATGAGGAACGACGTCCAGAACGGAATAATCACCAGCATCATCGCCAGCGGCTGCCAGCGTTGTGGCAGGCGCGACATGCCGTAGGCCACCGGAAAAGCCGTCAGAAGCAGGATCGCAGTGGATACAATCGCGACCGACAGACTGCGCGCAAAAGACAGAACGTAAAGGTCGTCGGACGCGATCAGTTTGAAATTGTCGAACGACAATTGCAATAGCGCCGATTTGAACGCACTCCATCCGGCAGCAATATCGATCGCTGGCACGTAAGGTGGCTGCGCAATCGCAGCCTGCGACAGTGCGATCTTGAGCACAAAACCGAACGGCACCAAAAAGAACAGCGTCATCCAGATATACGGCGCAATCGCCGCGATCCGCGCAGGCCGCGAGAAAATTCGTCGCGCGCTCATCGGTCCAGTACCACGACGTCTTCCGGCGCGAACGACACGCGAACGCGCTGGCCGCCGGTGAAGGAATCCGCAGACGCGCGCGTGGCATTCGTCATCGCGACGCGCAGGGTCGCGCCCGACGCCAGCTTCACCTTGCAAACCGAAATGCCGCCGAGAAATCCGACATCAATTAACTCGGCATCGAACGAGTTCTCCGGCGCTGGCGTCTCTTGCGCAGCATGCGACAAGCGAATCTTCTCCGGCCGAATCGCCAGGCAGATTTCGTCCGCCGCTGGCGGCGTTTGAGTTCCGATCACGCTGCCAACGCCATGCGCGGCAATCTCAATACGATGCGTTGTACGCGAGACAATGCGTCCTTCGATGAGATTGATGTCGCCGACAAAACCTGCGATCCAGCGCGAATTCGGCGCTTCATAAAGCTGCCGCGGCGTTGCGACCTGAACAAGATTTCCATTGTCCATCACGCCGATGCGATCGGCGACGGTCATCGCCTCGCGTTGATCGTGCGTGACAATAATGAAAGTCATGTCCAGCCTGCGCTGCAACTCCATCAATTCATCCTGAGTAATTTCGCGCAGCTTTTTGTCGAGCGCAGCAAGCGGTTCATCCAGCAGCAGCATCTGCGGACGCCGCGCGAGCGACCGTGCAAGCGCGACGCGTTGACGTTGACCGCCCGAAAGTTGATCCGGCCTGCGCGACTCAAATCCCTCCAGACGAACGAGCGCGATCATCTCGTTCACCCGCGCATCGAGTTCCACCTTCGGCATATCCATACGTTTGAGACCGAAGGCGATATTCCCCGCAACGGTGAGATGGGAAAACAGCGCGTAATTCTGAAACATCATATTCACGGGACGCAGATGCGGCGGCACCTGCGCGATGTTTTCGCCGTTCAGATATATCTCGCCTGCATCCGGCGTCTCGAAGCCAGCCAGCAAGCGCAGCAACGTCGTCTTGCCGCAGCCACTCGGACCCAGCAACGCAAAAAACTCTCCCTTCGCAATGTCGAGCGACAGCGAATTGACCGCCGTGAACCCGCCGAATCTTTTGACGACCGAGACAATCCGCAGCAGCGGATCTGCGGCGGGCATTACACTCATGCGAATTCCGCCGCGGCTTGCGTCATGAATGCGGACAACGCCTCGCGATCTTTTGCGGCGAACGTCAATCCGAGCTTGGATCGCCGCCACAAAATATCGTCCGCGAAGCGCGCCCATTCATAGGCCATCAGATAGCGCACTTCCGCACCGGTCAGGTTTTCTCCGAACACCGGCCCGAGATCAGCCATGGTCCTTGCCTCACCGAGGACTGTTTCAATGCAGGTACCGTAGGCGGATATGAGACGCTCCGCGTGACGCCTGTCCAGAAACGACCATCGCTCTTGCGCGCGTTGAATTTCTGTATCGAATGCGGACGAGTCGAAGTCGCCGCCTGGGAGTGGCGCGTGTGCCGTCCATGCCGGTCGCGCATCGAAAAACGAGGCCAAGCGCGCAAGTGCCAATTCGGCGCGCCGCCGCGCCGTCGTTGTCGTGCCGCCGAACATCGTCAGCAGCGGTGCCTCGCCGAATTTTCGCTCGAGTTTCATAAAACCATCCCGGTGCCATCTGCTCCTGAGCGGTCCATCGACTTCTATATTGGGACCGGCCATCGCGTGTACGACATCGGCCGGCTCGATGCGTTCGCGGAAATAGCGGTTGATCGCTCTGCAAAGATAGGCGACGTCCTCGGCGGTCGCCGACACGGTATCCGGATCGCCGGCGATGTTCTGTTCGACAGCGCCGACCAAGGTAAAATCCCGTTCAAAGGGAATTGCATAAATCATGCGCTTGTCGTCGTTCTGCAAAACATAAACGTTATCGTGATCGAACAGACGCTTCACAACAATTTGGCTGACACGCGTGAGGCTGGCCCGGACGCCGGGCAAATGCAACACCGTCTCGGATGTCCTGTTGCTCCACGCACCGGTTGCGTTGATCAGCCCGTGCGACGTGACGATCTCGCGGTTGCCGCGATTGATGACAGCCAGTTTCCAAATTTCCGAACGGTCCGCTCGCGCGCATCGCGCACCGTTTCGGATGGAAGCGCCATGCACGGCCGCGTCGCGAGCGTTGAGAATCACAAGCCGACTTTCATCGACAGTGCAGTCGGAATATTCAAAAGCCTCGCCGAAGGCGCGCTTCAACGGATGTCCCATTTCGTGCACTGTCAGATCGAGCGTTTCGGAATGTGGAAGTGCGCTGCCCGGTCCAAGCCGGTCGTAAACGAACAAGCCCGCTTTCAACATAGTGGGCGGACGCTCCGTTTCATGCACAGGCAAGACATAGCGCGCCGGACGCACCACATGTGGGGCGGCACGCAGCGCAATGTCGCATTCGGCCAGCGCGCGGCGGACGCGCAACGCCGAACCATGTTCGAGGCTGATAAAATCTCCATGCATAAGATGCGATGATG
>JBBRGE010000143.1:0-6066 GCA_038241045.1 Hyphomicrobiales bacterium
CCCTTGGCGACGGTCTCGGTGAAGGGGTCCGCACTGCCCAGCAACTTGCCTGCGCTGCCTTTGGCGGCGTCCAGTCGCTGACGGGCCTCAGTCTCGCTCTCAAGCGCGCCGACCTGAATGATCCATCCGCTGCGCATGACAGGCTTAATCGCGCCGTTCTCCTGAACGGTCTGGACTGGCGGGGAAGGCGCAGGTGCCTGGTTGACAACCGGCAGAGCGACCGGGCGCTGTTCGATTGCAGGTGTTTGCAGAGCTTGCGCCTGCGCGCCAAGGCTCGACGGCGGCATTCCGCGCTGCATCGGTTCGATGGATGCCATCGCGGTGGAGCTGGACGCGACAGACGCCTGCGTTCTGCCGATCATGCCCTGTCCGATGCCATTGCTGGTATTGGCTTGGGTGGGAAGCGGCGCTGGAAATTCCGAGCGCTGCACGGTGGAAAGAGTTCGACTGTCCCGAGCGGCTTGCATCGGAGCCGTCTGCGTTTCGGCGCTGGCCACGACGGCCTTTGACGTCTCGGCGACGGCCTTGGATGTCTCGGCGACCGATGTTGCGGACGCGGGGATCGCGCTTGTCGAGATCGGCGCGGGAATAGTTGAAGAACCGGCTGACGCAACCTTGGCTTGGCCCATGCGGACCTGAACGGTTTTCACCCGCACCGGAGTCATCGGCTCGGCTGAACCGGGGATCGCGGCGAAGGCTTGTGCTGCGATGACGCCGCTGCCGAGTGGCGCGGACGTTGGCTTGTCCTGCGCGGTGTTATCCTTGTGGGGCACCGAAGGCGCGCGCGGCGCGGGCGGCGGCACTGGTTCTGGCACAGCCGATGCGGTCACAATGGCACCCTTGACCTGAACCGTAGGCGCGGGACGCGGTGTGGCATCCACGTCGTTGGTCTTTGCGGCTGCAACTTTCACGTCGCCGGCGCTGCGCTCAACGATTGCCGCAACAGTGCGGTTTGCCGCGGCCTTGCTGATATTCTCCGCCAGCAAATTGCGCATGATGGCATCGCGCGAACCGCCGCTGCGGCCTCCGAGCACGACGCCGACAAGAAAGCGATTGCCGCGCTTCATCGAGGTGACGAGGTTGAAGCCGGAAGAGCGCGTGTAGCCGGTCTTGATTCCGTCCACGCCTTCGACGCGGCCGATCAGCCGGTTGTGGTTGCGAATGGTGCGTCCGCGATAGCTGAACGCGTCGGTCGCAAAGTACCGATAGTATTTCGGGAAACGATCCTGAATGGCGCGGCCCAGCAATGACTGATCGCGCGCAGTCGTAATCTGATCTTCGTCAGGCAGGCCGGATGCATTGGTATAAACCGTCTTGCTCATGCCGAGCGCGCGCGCCTTGCGCGTCATTTCCTTGGCGAAATTTTCCTCGCTGCCGCCGATCGCCTCCGCAATCACCACGGCGGCGTCGTTGGCCGAACGGGTGACGAGACCCTTGATGGCGTCTTCGACGCGCAGAGATTGTCCCGGTTGCAGGCCGAGTTTGGTCGGCGCCTGTTCGGACGCGTTTTCGGAAACTTCCATTGTGGAATCGATCTTGAGCTTGCCGCTCTCGAGACGTTCGAACAGCAGATACAGCGTCATGATCTTGGTCAGCGACGCGGGATGTCGCGGGCTGTCGGCGCTTGTCGCCTGCAGCACGGCTCCGGAGTTGGCATCGACGATAATCGACGCGAAGGCGGGGCTATAGCTGCTCTTGGCGACCGCAGCATGGCGGCGATAGCGGCGCGCGTCGGCGGAATCCGTGAGCGTGAGGGATACGATGGACAGGGTGGCAGCGCCGAGAAGGCAAAGACGCAGCGCGCGCGAGGGCGCCAGTTTGACAGCCAACATAGATTTCCCCGTCCGATTCCCGCACTGATCGCCTCGTTCTGAGGCTAAATTTTGGTCGGCACGCAGCTCATTTCAGGGCTGGGTCGTCCGGCTGAAGGTTGCGCGTCCAAGTTTGTTGCATAGTGGAGCTAAGACTTTGGAGCAGCGTTGCTTTTCCGGGTCATCACTGAGCCCGAAAGCGCAAGAAATCAGCGTAGGGGCGGCGGGTTTCCAAAAGGTTAAGCAAGGGTTTCCGGCATCGGGCGGGTTTGTCCGGCATTCAAGATGATTGTGCGACGCACAAGATTCTTGACATTTATTGTGCGATGCACTATATCTGTAGGGGTTAGGGAGCCGGGCCTCCCGGCAGATCAAAATCACGCGTCAATCAGTCTGGGAAAAGGAATCCAACATGGTCAAAGTTGAAGAGATGCAGCAGTACGGCAAGGAACAGTTCGACGCGGCAGTCGCCTCCGCCAACACGTTCTCCAGCGGCTTTCAGGCAATTGCCACCGCATACGGCGACTACACCAAGAAGTCGTTCGAAGACACCAAGTCGTTCGTCGAGAAGCTCTCGGGCGTAAAGTCGATGGACAAGGCGATTGAAGTTCAGACCGAATTCGCAAAGTCGGCTTACGAGACGTTCGTTGCCGAGTCGCAGAAGATCGGCGCGCTTTACAGCGATCTCGCCAAGCAGGCTTACAAGCCGCTTGAAGGCATGGCTGCGAAGTTCACACCTTCCGCCCACTAAATTCTGTTCGCATACAATCGAAAAGCCCGGCCTTGCGGCCGGGCTTTTTGCTGTCTTTTCGGTTGGCGCGGATCGCGACAGTTATTTTGCGACGCGCAGTTTGGAGAGCGACGCGCCGATGGCGTCGAAGGCCGATGCAATTCCCGACGCGGTCGTGGTCGAGAAGAACTGGTTGTCGCTGGCGCAGCTCTTGAGAATGGCAGATTCCGGATCGCCGCTGGTGTTGACCTGAATCGTATAGATCTTCACGCCTGCCGCCTTGATATTCGCGCACAGCAGGGCCTGCCGATTATCCACCTGCGTCGACGGGTTCGAACCATCGCCGTACCAGCGATCGAGGGTGTTCAAACCGTCGGACATCAGGATGATGGCGTCGGTGTAGGTGACGTTGACGGTCTTGGCCGGCGCGTTGAGGGGCAGTCCGGTATTGAGCGAGAACCACGCCCATTGCAGGCCGATCGGCTGGTTGGTTGCGCCGGACGGTTGCATAGCGTCGATCTTGTCCTTCAGAGTTTGCCACGTTGAACTCAGCGGCGTCAGTTGAGTAGGACACCATGCCGACTGGTCAGCCGCCAGCCATGTGCCGAGCGGCACAAGTGCAGGCGCATCGGCTGTCGTGTCATAATTCTGCGCGCGGTCCATCACACAGCCGTTCCAGGTGTTGATGTTATTGTTGATACTTCCGCATTTCATTTTCTTTTGGGCGTTGTTGTTGGTCGATGAACATGTCCAGCCGTCCTCGATACTGCCGTTGTCGGCCCACTGACTCCAATCCATCCACAGCTGATTTTTGAATCCGGTGCCGATGTTGACGGTCGCGGCAAACGGAATGACCGAGATCAACACGTCGCCATCGGCAACGGAGGTGGTGCTGAGTTGGTCGATCAGGTTTTTCGCCGCTGTCTTCAAGGCGGGCATTTTACCGGCGGAGGCCATCGATCCCGTGTTGTCCAGCGCCATCGCGACGCGCATCTTGGTCGAGCCCCACTTTGTCGTGGAGCTGACGCCGAAATCGATGGTCGGATAGCCCGTCACCTTGAGAAAGGCCGTCGGCATCGTACCGGAGCCATTCATCACGATTTGCGCGCCGGTGCCGGTGTTGGCCGAATAGGCGGCGGTCACGGTCACGCCGTTGGCCTCCGGATGATTGTAGAGCGCGTTGAAGTAGCCCTGCGCTTTGGTGGTGATCTGACCTGCGGTCAATCCGGAGGCGTCCTTGGAAATCATCAAGGCTGCTGTGTCGAGCGCGGTCTGCATTGCGGTGCGCGCGTTGTTGACGCGGGCGTAATCCACGGCGGCGCCGATAAAACCGATGATCGGCACGATGGCGATGGCGAAGATCACCGCCACGTTTCCGGCGTTGGCGCGGCGAAAACGTTTCGCGAGCGATCCAGCTTGACTGAAGATTGAGGCGTTGTTCATGGCTTCACCCAACACGATTAAACTGCTGGGTCCGGCGTAGAACCGCAGGCGTGAAGAGGTAGTAAAATGCTCCGATGAAACACGGGTGCATCTTGAATCAAGTTCGCCGGAGAGGCGGCGAGACAAGAACATGCTCAATGTCGCGTTGAGCGAACGATTCAAATTTTATCGAATATTAAAAACGAAGAACCCGGCGCGGAGGCCGGGTTTTTTGTAGTTTTCTCTCAATCGAGGCTGTTATTGAGCGACGCGCAATTTTGTCAGCGACGAGCCGATGGCATCGAAAGCCGTCGCAATGCCGGACGCGGTCGTTGTCGGGTAGAACTGGTTGTTGCTTGCGCAACTTTTCAGGATCGCCGACTCCGGATCGCCGTCGGTGTTGACCTGGATGGTGTAGATGAGAACGCCTGCAGCTTTCACGTTCGTGCACAGGATTGCCTGCCGCCCATCGACTTGCGACGACGGATCGTAGCCGTTGCCGTACCAGCGATCCATCGTGTTCAAGCCGTCCGACATCAGGATAATGACGTCGCTATAGACAACCCCGGCGGTTTTTGCAGGTACGCTGAGCGGCCAGGTCGTTGACAGCGAGTGCCAAGCCCATGCCAGCCCGATCGGCTGGTTGGTTGCGCCTGAGGGATCCATGTCGTCGATCTTTTGTTTCAACTGAGTGACATTGTAGCTCAACGTCATCATCTGGGTGGGACACCATGCGGATTGATCCGCTGCGAGCCACGTTCCAACCGGCACCAGGGCCGGCGCATCGTTTTGCGTGTCATAAGGCTGCGCACGGTCCATCACGCAACCGTTCCAGTTGTTGACGTTATTGGCGACGTTGCCGCAGATCATTTTCTGCTGATTGTTGTTGTTGGTCAACGAACAGGTCCATCCATTCTCGATGCTGCCGTTGTCCGCCCACTGGCTCCAGTCCATGGTGACGCTGTTCTTGAAGCTGGTGCCGATATTCACGGCCGCGGAAAACGGGATGATCGAGATCAAAACATCGCCATTCGTCGATGCTGTCGCCATGAGTTTGTCGATCATGTCTTTTGCCGCCGACTTGAGCGCAGTCATTTTGCCGTCCTGCGCCATCGAGCCGGTGTTATCGAGCGCCATCGCGACGCGCATTTTTGTGGAACCCCACTTGGTCGTCGAACTCACGCCAAGATCGAGCGATGGATAGCCGGCGACTTTCATAAAGTCCGTGGTCATCTTGCCCGAAGCGGTCATGACAACCTTTGCTGCCGTGCCACCCGAGCTCGGCGTGTAGGCGGCAGTCACTGCAACGTTGGTGGCTTCCGGATGATTGTAGAGCGCGTTGAAATAGCCCTGCGCCTTGGAGGTGATCTGAGCGGCGCTCAGGCTGGTCGTATCCTTCGAGATCATCAGTGCTGCGGTGTCCAGCGCAGTCTGCATCGCGGTGCGCGCATTGACGGCGCGGGAATAATCGACGGCTGCGCCGATGAGCCCCATCATCGGAACCATGGTGATCGCGAAAATGACCGCGATATTTCCCTGGTTCGAGGCAAGGAAAGCTCTCGCCAATCGAGCAAGACTCAAAATGGGATGTGTCAACATGATTCCCGCCAGAAATTGGTTTCTGGCACCAGCGGTAGTCTTCGGCGATGAAGGGCCGGTAAAATTCTCCGCAAATTTACGTAAAATGCCGCAGCCGAGGGCCGATTCATGCCGCTATTCCGCGCATATCCTCAACGGTTCCTGAACGCGGGCAGGCGGCTTGCACGTCTCGTTTACAATCGCTCTACTGGACGGCGTCCGATTTCTGGAGGCGAAGGTGCCTGCTTGCAGGCAGCTCAATCGCGACCCATATTAACCATGCGGTGCCGCCGCTGATGTGTCGTCAGCCGCCGGCCGCTTTTGGGGAATTCGACTCTCAGGCCATGCCTCACTCAAGACCTTCCTTGATACCTTCCTTGCCCCCACATCCAGCGATGATCGCGCTTGATCGGCGCTCCGGCGGCAAACATGCCGGACTTAACACGCGATCGAGCAAGGACGATGGCCGTAGCGGCGGAAGCGGCCCCGGAACGTCCGTCATCACAAAAGTCAAGCCGAAGACGA
>JBBRGE010000144.1:0-6063 GCA_038241045.1 Hyphomicrobiales bacterium
TTTACTCCTGGTGAATGAGGTTGTGCGCGAAATCAAAGCGCCGCGGCATCGGCTTCGCCCGTGCGGATACGCACCGCATGGTCGAGGTTGATGACGAAGATCTTGCCGTCGCCGATCTGGCCGGTCTTTGCAGCGCCGGTGATGGCTTCGATGGTCTTGTCGACCTGGTTCGAGGCGATAGCGACCTCGATTTTGATCTTGGGCAGGAAGCTCACCGCGTATTCAGCACCGCGATAAATTTCCGTATGGCCTTTCTGCCGGCCGTATCCCTTGACTTCCGTAACCGTGAGACCGTGAACGCCGATGGCGGTCAGAGCGTCACGGACCTCTTCCAGTTTGAATGGCTTGATAATCGCCATAACAATTTTCATGGATTCTTCCCCACTTGGGCCCGGTCCATACGCGACCGGGCGGTGTCGACTGAGGGTCACCACGCGAAGAATGAACACTCCACGGGCACAGCCGGAACCAATAGAATCAAATGCCGTGCCAGAACGGCCAAATTCCCTAACAGTTTATGAATCCGAGGGAATTTGTGCTCGGAGGGCAGTGCTCAAAGATGAGTCGTTTTGTCGCGCCTAAATCCGCGACACCTTTGCCAAAAACATAGGCACGCCAAAAAGTCGACGCATTGCTGCTTATCGCGAGGGCAAAACGGACCCGAGGCTACTGAAGCGCCTCACCGTGCTGGGAAATATCGAGACCTTCGATCTCCTGCTGTTGACTGACACGCAGGCCCGCCATCGCGTCGGTCACTTTCAGGAGGATAAAGGTCATTCCGCCGGTCCATGCGAATACCACCGCAATCCCAAAAAGCTGAATGAGAATCTGGCCCGGATTTCCCTCAATGGCCCCAGCCGTACCGCCGATAGCGGCGGTGGCAAATACGCCCGCCAGCACAGTTCCGAGCGCCCCGCCGACGCCGTGAATGCCAAACACATCGAGCGTATCGTCATACCCAAAGCGCCGCTTGAGTGCTGTGCACGCCCAGTAGCAAACCGCTCCGGCCAATACGCCGATGACGATGCCATGCCAAGGCGCAACGAAACCGGATGCCGGCGTAATGGTGCCGAGCCCAGCAACGGCACCTGAAATCATACCAAGCACCGATGGTTTTCTTCGCGTCAGCCATTCGATGGCGGTCCAGGTCAGCGCGCCCGCGCAGGCGGCAAGATGCGTTGCAAGAATTGCCATCACGGCGCGCGAATTCGCCTGCAGCGCCGATCCGCCGTTGAAGCCGAACCAGCCGACCCACAGCAATCCCGTTCCGATCACGGCGAGCGACAGATCGTGAGGCGAAAGATTTTCCGTGCCGTAACCGCGGCGATTGCCCATCATGATCGCCGCGACAAGCCCCGCTGTTCCGGCGCTGAGATGCACGACGAGGCCGCCTGCAAAATCCAGAACGCCAGCCTGGCCGAGAAAGCCTCCGCCCCACACCCAATGCGCAAGTGGCACATAAACCAGCGTGAACCAGCCGACGCTGAAGATCAGGAAGGATGAAAACCGCATGCGGTCGGCAACGGAGCCCGCAACAAGAGCCACCGTGATGATCGCGAACGTCATTTGATAGATGACAAACAGCGCCTCGGGCAGCGTCTTGGCGAGCGGGCTGACGCCGTCCATCGTCATGCCGCTCAATAGAATCCGATCGAAACTGCCGAGCCAAGCGTCCTCGCCGACGAAGGCGAGGCTGTAACCGTAGACCACCCACAGAATCGAAACGATACCAACTGCGGCGAGGCTTTGCGCCATCGTCGCCAGCACATTCTTCTTGCGGACCATGCCCGCATAAAACAGCGCGAGGCCGGGAATCGTCATCATCAACACCAGCGCGGTGGCGACGATCATCCAACCGGTATCGGCGGCGTCAATTTTGGCGACTTCCTTGGCAACTTCGGCGAAGGTCGGCGTCGAGATAAAAAATGCGATGCTTGTGAAAATAAACACAAATGGTCGCGTGGCGGCGCTCGGCAATGTCGTCATGGATCCCCCGGATATCAAAGGCCGCGCGGTGTCTTGAAGCACCACTTCGGTATTGCTGTATTCTCTTAAAGTGCGTCGTTATCGGTTTCGCCGGTCCGGATGCGGACGGCGTTTTCAATTTGAGTCACGAACACTTTGCCGTCGCCGATCTGTCCTGTTCGGGCACCGGCGGTGATGACCTCGACGGCCCTGTCGGCAAGGTTGGCGGTCACCGCGATTTCGATCCGCAGTTTCGGCAGGAAATTCACGATGTATTCCGCGCCGCGATAAATCTCGGTATGGCCCTTTTGACGGCCGAAACCCTTGACCTCGGTCACGGTCATTCCGTGAACGCCGATCGCCGTCAGAGCCTGGCGGACTTCCTCGAGTTTGAACGGCTTGATGATGGCGGTAACGAGTTTCATGTCATGGCTCCGAGTGGACGCGGGGTCGCGCGCCCCTTTTGTTTCTATCTATGCCAATTTTACCGGCAGCGCGCGTAAAAAATAAGCGGAAAGACGCGGGTCGATGCCCTTGACCCAGAATCCGTCAGGTTTTGGGCTTGTCAGGTTCGGCGCGGCGTTCGCGGACAGAACCCTCTTGGGCGACCGACGCGATCAAGGTGCCGTCCTGTTTGAAAATGAGACCGCGTGTCAGGCCGCGACCATCTTGGGCGCTCGGACTGTCTTGCGCGTAGAGTAGCCATTCGTCGGCTTTGAACGGGCGATGAAACCACATCGCGTGATCCAGGCTGGCCGGCATCATGCGCTTGTCGAACAGCGTTCGGCCATAGCGGGCCATGACTGCATCGAGCAACGAGAAATCCGATGCGTAGGCCAGCGCACACATATGAAGTGCGGGATCGTCGGGCAATTTCGCCGCCGTGCGAATCCAGACATGGATGCGTCCGTCTTCGATTTTTTGACCGAAGTAGCGTCCGAGTTCGACGGGGCGCAATTCGATCGGACGATCCGACTCGTAGTAGCGTTTGATGAAGTCCGGCATTTCCTTGAACAATGGCTGCTTGGAGACTTCCTCTGCAGTCAATTTTTCGGGCGGCGGGACATCCGGCATTTTGTCTTGGTGATTGAACGAGCCTTCTTCCTCGGCGTGGAACGACACCATGATCGAGAAAATCGCGTGGCCATGTTGAATTGCAGTGACGCGCCGCGTCGCGTAGCTCTTGCCGTCGCGCAGCCGTTCGACTTCGTAGACAATCGGAATCTGCGGATCGCCTGGCAGAATAAAATAGCAATGCAGCGAATGCGGCAGGCGGCCCTCGACGGTGCGGCATGCCGCGACCATGGCCTGTCCGATCACTTGACCGCCGAACACCCGCTGCCAACTCGTCTTCGGGCTGTTGCCGCGAAACATGTTCACTTCAAGTTGCTCGATATCGAGGATCGAAAGAAGGTCAATTAGGCTTTTCGACATTCACCATGTTCCGATCTGCAGCATGATTTGCGGGCCCGCGTCCGTTTCCCGCGATCCGGAAACCCTGATACAATAAATGCCAACAGGTTTTCCGGATTGGGTTTTACGCCATATTTCACTGATGCAGTGTGATGAGCAAGGCCACCGGCAATATCAGGATCGCATGCCACAACAACGCAGCATAGTCATCGGCGGCGGAGCATTTGCTGGCTTGGGGCTTGCACTCGCCCTGCGCCAGGGTCTCGGACCCGATGTGCCGATCGTGGTTGCGGACCCCGCTTTTGTGAATCGCCCAAGCGGAGATCCGCGCGCGTCCGCTATCGTTGCGGCGTGCCGCAGACTGTTTGAGGCGCTCGGCGTTTGGAGCGCAGTTGCGGATCATGCGCAACCGATCCTCGACATGGTCGTCACCGACTCGAAACTTGCCGACGCCGTGCGCCCGACATTCCTTACGTTCGGTGGCGAAGTCGAACCCGGCGAGCCGTTCGCGCATATGGTCGAGAATCGCCGCCTGATCGACGCACTGGTTAAGCGCGCGGAGGCGGGTGGTGTTGAACTTTGCGCACTTGCTGTGTCGTCGTATGATTCTCGGCCCGATGGAATCAACGTCACGCTCAGTGATGGACGCGCAATCGATGCAAGCCTTTTGGTCGCCGCCGACGGCGCGCGCTCGAAATTGCGCGAGCGTGCCGGCATCGCAACTCACGGATGGGATTACGATCAGTCCGGCATCGTCGTCACTGTCGGCCATGAGCGCGAACATCATGGCCGCGCTGAAGAACATTTTCTGCCGGCAGGGCCGTTTGCGATTCTGCCGCTCAAGGGCAAGAAATCATCTTTGGTGTGGACCGAAAGCCGTGCCGAAGCAGCCCGCATCGTGGCGTCACCGGACGACCAATTCAAAACCGAACTCGAAACTCGCTTTGGTCTGCATCTCGGCGAGTTGACAGCGCTCGACAAGCCCCGCGCGTTTCCGCTCGGCTATTTTGTCGCGCGCTCGTTCATCGGCGAACGCCTTGCCCTCATTGGGGACGCCGCGCATGTGATCCATCCCATCGCGGGGCGGGGCCTCAACATGGGCATCAAGGATGCGGCGGCGCTGGCGGAAGTGATCGTCGATGCGGCGCGGCTGGGGATAGATCCGGGGCAGGCCGATGTGCTGGAGCGTTATCAGCGCTGGCGGCGTTTTGACACGGTGGCGATGGGTGTGGCAACCAACTCGCTCAACATGTTGTTCTCGAACGAGTCAACATTGCTGCGTACCGTGCGCGACATCGGGCTGGGATTGGTCGATCGCATTCCGCCGCTCAAGAGTGCGTTCATTCGTCAGGCGGCGGGATTGTCAGGTGAAATGCCGAAGCTGCTGCGCGGGGAAGCGTTGTAGAAATAACTTCAAGACGTGCGGCCGGATGCAAAACCGATCCCACTTTTGCTGGGTCGCGCTTCAATCCAGCTTGCGCGCTTCTTCCGGCAGCATGATCGGAATGCCGTCGCGGATCGGATAAGCGAGCTTCGCCTTGCGCGAAATCAATTCCTGTTTGGCGGCATCAAATTCCAGCGCGCCCTTGGTTTGCGGACATACCAGAATTTCCAGAAGTTTTGGATCGACGCCGCTTTCTGGGCGATCGTTGGTGTTTGTCATTTTGCAACTGTCCCACAATGGTCGCGCTTGTCCGCGATGTATCACGATTGACCAAAAAAGTAACGCGCTTGATTGAGGGGCCGCTATTGCAACGGCGGGTCGCCGGAGGTTCTTTTCTTGGCGAGATCCATTTCGGTCACCGCAATCAGGATTTCTGCACGGGTCTTGAGGTTCGGCGCCTCGAGCAACGCCTGCTTCTCTGCAGGCCCGTAAGGCGACATCATCGCCAGCGCGTTGACGAGCGCTTCGTTGGGCGCGCTCTCGATGCCTTCCCAATCGACTTTCAATTCATTGGCCTTGAGAAAATCTATCAGCACATCGAGCAGCGCCTGCCGATCGACATCGTCCTCGCCTTTGCGCGCGGTGAAGTCGTCGATGAAAGAGAAATAATCCACGCGGCATTGCCGGTAAGGCGTTGCGACGGATTTCTCTTCGAGAACCTTGAAACGCGCGACTCCTGTGAGTTCGAGGATGTAACGCCCGTCGCCCGCCTCGGCGAGTTGGGTGATGCGGCCAACGCATCCAACTTTGAACAACGACGGCCTTTCTTTGTCGCGTGAATGTATGTCGTCGGGCTGGATCATGCCGATAAGACGATGGCCGTCGCGCAGCGTATCATCGATCATTTCGAGATAGCGCGGCTCGAAAATATTCAGCGGCATCTGTCCGCGTGGCAGCAGCAGCGCGCCCGACAGTGGAAACACCGGAATGATCTCGGGAAGATCGGCGGGGCCGCTATAGTCGGCGTTGATCGGCATCCGCAATCCTCAGGTGTCGGGCATTTCGGCCCACGCGACTTTTATGAAAACAGAATCGTCGACAGCCGCTTGCGGCCATCGACGGTGGCTTCGTCGTCCGGTCCCCACGCCTCGAAGAACTGCACGAGCTTCTTGCGCGCGCCATCCTCGTCCCATTTGCGGTCTCGTTTGATGATGTCGAGCAGATGGTTGGCCGCGTCGGCGCGTATGCCCGCCGCGTTCAGCGCGACAGCCAGATCGAAACGCGCTTGATGATCGAGCGGG
>JBBRGE010000145.1:0-6061 GCA_038241045.1 Hyphomicrobiales bacterium
TGCAAGGCCGCCGACTTCATTTCAAGTGTCGATCTAAGACGCCGCAGCGTCAGCCGCCCATCTGTCCGCGATGGCGCAGCACATGGTCAGCAATGACGCAGGCCATCATCGCCTCGCCCACCGGCACGGCACGGATGCCGACGCAAGGGTCGTGGCGGCCCTTGGTCGAGATGTCGGTGTCGGCACCCGATTTGTCGATGGTCTTGCGCGGCGTCAGTATTGAAGACGTCGGCTTCACCGCGAAGCGCGCCACAACGGCCTGACCTGTCGAGATGCCACCGAGGATTCCGCCGGCGTGGTTCGACAGGAATGTCGGCCCGTTATTGCCCATACGCATCTCGTCGGCGTTCTCTTCGCCGTGCAATTCGGCCGCACCGAAACCCGCGCCAATCTCGACGCCCTTTACCGCGTTGATGCTCATCAACGCTGATGCAAGATCGCTGTCGAGCTTGCCGTAAATCGGCGCGCCCAATCCTGCGGGTACGCCTTCGGCGATCACTTCGATCACAGCGCCGATGGATGAGCCTCTTTTACGTATGTCGTCGAGATAGCCCTCAAAGAATGCAGCCTTCGCCTTGTCCGGACAGAAGAACGGATTGCGATCGACTTCGGCCCAATCCCAGTTCGCGCGGTCGATCTTGTGCGGTCCCATCTGCACAAGTGCGGCGCGCACATTCAGTCCAGGTAAAATCTTTCGCGCAATCGCTCCGGCCGCCACGCGCATCGCGGTCTCGCGCGCGGATGACCGTCCGCCGCCGCGATAATCGCGCAGGCCATATTTGGCTTCATAGGTGAAGTCGGCATGGCCCGGACGAAACTTGTCCTTGATGTCGGAATAATCCTTCGAGCGCTGATCGGTGTTCTCGATCAACAGCGCAATCGGCGTGCCGGTCGTGACCTGGCCCTTGTCGGTCTCCATCACGCCGGAGAGAATTTTGACCTGATCGGCTTCCTGCCGCTGCGTGGTGAACTTCGACTGACCCGGACGGCGGCGGTCGAGATCGCGCTGGATCTCCTCGACGGTCAACGGAATCAGTGGCGGGCAACCATCGACCACGCAGCCGATCGCAACCCCGTGGCTTTCGCCAAAGGTCGTGACGCGAAACATGTGGCCGAAGGTGTTGTAGGACATGGCACTCTAGCTCGTAGCCTAAACGCTACCTGCGTGTCGCTTTAATGCTACGTCGTAGCGAGAAGTCGCGAAATTCGCAACTTTCTTCCCCTCTCCCCTTGTGGGAGAGGGTGGCGAAATCGAGAGAAACGAGATTGAGCCGGGTGAGGAGTAAGAGTTTGCGTCAAGCCCCACACCCGCGTCGCGGCTGCGCCGCTCAGCACCCTCTCCCACAAGGGGAGAGGGGAAAGAAGTTAACTATGTTTCGTCACCTGCCCGTCGGCGAAAACATACACCACACCCTGCTCCACCATCAGCTCCGCCGCGCCGACCGGCGTCTCGACATCGAGCGTCACGAGAAGAGCGCGCATGGTGCCGCCATGCGAGACGCAGACCGTATCCTGCAGCAGCTGGTCGTACCATTCGCGCATGCGGATAGTGACGGACGCATAGCTTTCGCCACCCGGTGGCGGCACGCCCCATTTGTCGAGCTGGCGCGTTGCGAAAATATCCGGATGCGAGACTTCCATCTGCGCCAGCGTCGAGCCTTCCCAGTGCCCATAGCCGATTTCGCGCAGACGATCATCGAGCGCATAATCATGCGGCGGCACGTCGAGCGCACCGCGCAGCAATTCCATCGTGTTGCGCGCGCGACCGAGCGGCGACGAGACAAACGGCGTCTTCAACGGATCGTGGGAGTCGCTGGCGAGAATTTCCGCGAGCAATTCGCCGGCTCGGATCGCCTGCGCCTTGCCGATGTCGTTCAGCGGAATGTCCTGATTGCCCTGAAAGCGGCCCGCAGCATTCCATTCGGTCTGGCCGTGGCGGATGTAATAGACGGTGGGAGAAGGCATGGGAAGAAGTCTCTTAATTCCAGCTCGTCATTGCGAGGAGCAAAGCGACGAAGCAATCCAGATTGCGCGACGAAAGCTGGATTGCTTCGCTCCGCTCGCAATGACGGCGCTGCTTGTTACTCTTTCGCCAGCGAAATATCCGGCGCGTCGGGGACTTTCATGCCGTTGATGTGATAGCCCGCATCGACGTGATGCACTTCGCCGGTAACGCCGCGCGACAGATCCGACAACAGATACATCGCGCTGCCGCCGACATCTTCCAGCGTCACGTTACGCCGCAGCGGCGCGTTGAATTCGTTCCACTTCAGGATGTAGCGGAAATCGCCGATGCCGGAGGCCGCAAGCGTCTTGATCGGACCCGCGCTGATCGCATTGACGCGGATGTTCTTCACGCCCAAATCAGCAGCGAGATAACGCACGCTGGCCTCCAATGCCGCCTTCGCCACGCCCATCACATTATAATGGGGCATCCATTTTTCCGCGCCGTAATACGACAGCGTGAGAATCGACCCGCCCTCGGTCATCAGATGTTCGGCGCGCTGCGCAATTGCCGTCAGCGAATAGCAGGAGATCAGCATGGTCTTGCTGAAATTCTCGGACGTGGTCTCCAGATAGCGCCCGTCGAGCTGATCCTTGTCGGAAAACGCAATCGCGTGGACGAGGAAATCGATCTTGCCCCATTGCTTTTTCAGTTCAGCAAACACCGCGTCGATGGTCGCCGGATCGGTGACATCGCAATGGCCGAGCGTGATCGCGCCGAGTTCCTTGGCCAGCGGCTCGACGCGCTTTTTCAGTGCATCGCCCTGCCAGGTAAAGGCCAGTTCGGCGCCCTGTTCGCGGCAGGATTTGGCGATGCCGTAGGCGATGGAGCGGTTGTTGGCCACGCCCAGAATCACGCCGCGCTTGCCGCGCATCAGGCCCATAGTGTCCGCCATGAAGAGTTATCCGATACCGCTGAAATGATGGCTTCTCTTGGCATAGGCGTTGTGACCGTTCAACCCGGACAACAGATGACCGCGCATGACTTTAACGCCGCAAAATGAGGGACTAGATGCGCATTGACGGTGTTTTTCTCTGTAGAACGGGCGCTGCGCCATCGCCCGAAAGACTCTGTAAGGCGACCGACGACTGCCCAGCCCGTCGGGTCCCGCTGCGTTCTTTATGTATGCGACGCAGGTGGCGGCGGCGTAGCAAATTCAATCCGCAACAATTCGTGAGCTTTCTTACTATCCCCGCCCTCTCCGGCGCATTTATCTTCTGCAACGTCCCGCCTCACACGAGGGGCGTTCGCGATCGTCACAGACGCGGGGTGGGATGCGGTGGCCGTGAGATGGCGTTCGAAGGCCGGTGTGTGACACGCCGGATGACGACAGCGCCGGAAGCGGACGGCGAGAGGCATGCGTTTGTCCCGGTGTGGCCGTCCCCACACCAGATGGGCGCCGGGGTCGGCCCTCGCGATCGTTGTCGCCTTACGGCGCGCGGTCGTGTTGGCGGTGAGCGTAAACCCCGGCAAACGGCGGAAACCCGGAGCGTTCGCCGGGGGCTGCATGCACGACGTCGTTAAGACCATTGCGCGCGGAACGCCGGATGTCCGGCGTGTACGTGGTGACGATGCTCGTGTGCTTTTTTATTTTTGCACATGAGGCTGCGGATGCTTCTGGCATCCGGCGTTCCGTGCGCCCTCATTGGGCGGAGGCGACGCGACCAAGATAACGGCGCGCCCGCGCCTCAAACAACAGGGTGGATGATTCACGTCTCGACCGGCGCGGGATTCTCTTGCGCGAACGGGGCAGGCCCCCACGCGGGGCCTCAAACAACAGAGCGGATGGAGCGTGACCGCTCTTGCAATCACGCTTGCGCCCTACCCGCGCCGGTTGCAAACTGTGCAGGGTTGGGGACAGTCCCGTGCGTTGTATTCCGTTCGTCATGGTGGCGTTGATGCTGGGCGCGTGCGCGGGACGCAACCCGCTGGTCTTTTCCGAATTCAACAAAGAATCCGGCAACTGAAAATTCGAAAAAACCATCGACCGCGTTACCGGCGTGCCCATCGCAAGTGCCACGACGGCGACGCGCGCGTCGGGCGGGGGTTCGGACTTTCCGATGCCGGCGCTGATGCAACTGACGTGCTTCGTCAAGACGCCGCTGGTGCGCTTTTCATTCGAATTCAAGATCGGCTCCGACAAGAATACGATTCTCGGCTATCGCTTCGACGACAAGCCCGGCCGCGACAATGTCGAGTCGCGCATTCTGATCGGCTACACGGTGATCGTGATCGAGGACCAAGGCGAGGTGTTCCGCTTCGTTCAGGACCTGGCCTCGTCGAAAATGCTGCTCCTGCGTATCCGCTCATTGAACGGCGGCCGCACCGTCGCCGATTTCAAACTCGATGGCGCGCAGGAGGCGATCGAGGCGGGCTTTGCGGGTTGCCCCATCGTGGCGCCGCCACCGCCGCTGCCGGAGAAATTGCGCAAGCGCAATCGCGCCAGATCGTGACATCTCGCGCAGCCGTGTGTGGACCCGCAGCCGCGTTCGTTCGTATCTGGAGATGAACGCTGGAGTACCCGATGAAACTGCCGAGGCGATTTGTTGTTATGCTGCCGCTGCTGGTTGTCGCGGGCGCCGCAATAGCCGTGGATCGCGGCCAATACAACGACGTCCCCGAACACATCAAGAAATGGTTCAAGGGCGTGCGCAGCGGGAGCGGCGCTTATTGTTGCGATATTTCCGACGGCCACCGCACCGAATACGAGGTGCGCGCCGGACAATACTGGGTGCCGATCGGCGGGGTGTGGTGGCAGGTGCCGGACAGCGCGATCATTCGCGATGCCGGCAATCCGTTGGGTGAGGGCGTCGTGTGGTATGTCGATCTGCTCGGCAGAATCGAGATCACATGCTTCGTGCCGGCCGACGCGTCGTGACGATGATCGGCGAGCCAATCAATGCCCGCCGCCCTCGGGCGGGTTATCATCGCCGATATGACCGACATGCTTCTGCTCATAAAGTTGCACACCGATGCGCCCGACCAGATCGATCTGGGTTTCGAGGAAATCAATGTGGTGCTCCTCGTCCTTCATGATGCTCTCGAAAAGGTCGCGCGACACGTAGTCTTTGATGCCGTGGCAGTAAGTCGCCGCTTCCTGATACAACTCACGCGCGCCGACCTCGGCCGCCAGATCGCATTCCAGAATTTCTTTCACGTTCTGGCCGATCCGCAACGGGTCCAGCACCTGCATGTTCGGAAACCCGTCGAGAAACAAAATGCGGTCGGTGAAGCGATCCGCGTGGTTCATTTCCTCGATGGATTCCTTGCGCCACTGATTGGCCATGTCTTTGAGGCCCCAGTGGTTCAACAGACGAAAATGCAGCCAATACTGGCTGATCGCGGTCAGTTCGCTGCGCAGCCCTCTATTCAGGTAGTCGATGACTTTTGGATCGCCCTTCATGCCGCACTCCCGTTTCTCGAGGCCAAACAGCCCCTGAACCCTAATTTAGAAACGTTCTAAATCAGTTCAAGACGCAGGACAACCCACCTGAGGCAAGGAGACATGAAATTTCAGCCGTAATGGGATTTGGCTTTAAGCAGCCGCTCGGCTTTAAGCAGCCGCCGCCTGAAGAACCACGGGCTCTGCCTGCGGTTCGGCATGGTAATGATGCTGCTGGCTGTGCGGGCAGCCTGAACAGCATGATTCGGCGCATGCTCCAAGGGCTTCGTCCATGATCTTGCGGATGGTCCTGACGCAGCGGCCGCACTGGGCGCTGCAGCCAAGGCAGCCGTAAACCTGCCCGGCGGTGCGAGGCAGGTCTTTGGCCACGGCGTTGCGGACGTCGTGGTCGGAAATCACGTTGCAGGAACAGACGATCATGGGATGCTGAACAACGCCTAGAGGAACGACAGGGGTATGGATATGTCAGTGTGGCGGTTGATGCAAAAGCAAAACGGCTACTTTCAAGCTATTCCAAACTGTTGGGGACATTGGCAAATTGCCCTCCAAATTTGGAGCGAGTCTAAACTGTTGCAACCAAGTTGAGATGTCACGGTTCGTGCAAAGTAGAAATGTCACAAGGCGGCCTGTCAGGGGACGGGAAACGGCGCCGC
>JBBRGE010000146.1:0-6049 GCA_038241045.1 Hyphomicrobiales bacterium
TGGTTCCATGGAGGATCCGCGTGAACCGTATTTTGAAAACCACCGTCTTTTTGATTGCCGCCCTGTATTTTCTGGTGGATGCGATCTTTTTGACCTTCGCCAAATCTCTAGCTAACTGGATTGCCGAGCACTGGATTTTCGAAAGCCTTCGCGCTTGGATTGTCTCCCTGCCGCCTTATCCCACGCTTGCATTATTTGCTTTGCCGGTTGCTATTCTTGAACCGGTGAAGCCGATGGCGGCGTACCTGGTCGGTACAGGTCACGTCGGAACAGGCCTGACCTTTTTGGTCGCAGGCGAAATTCTGAAGCTTACGCTGGTAGAGCGCCTTTTTTGTCTCAGCCGCGACAAGCTGATGGCCATTCCCGCGTTTGCCTGGATATATTGGAAATACAGCGCGACTAAGGACTGCATCACCTCGATGAAGGCATGGCAGATAGTGCGACGTTGGAGCCTTGTCGTCCAATACGTTATCCGGACTCGTGCGCTGAAATTAAAGGCCGCGCATAGCCCGCGCCGTGTGATTTTTCAATCGCGCTAAGCGACTTAACCGTGTTGATCCTCAACAATCTTTGCAGGATTGCTCCTCAACAATCCCCAGCCCGGTGGGGGAGACTGATAGCTGATGCCGGATGCTCAGAAACAACCAGTTACGAAAATCGGGGCTCACTCGGTATGATTGATTGGTACATTTGTCGCGGGCGTTCGCGGCCAATCAACGCCCCTCGGACTGACCCCGCCCGGTTAGATTCCACCTCGGGCGGGGTTCTTTCGATTGACTCGATCATCACCGCAGTCGGACTCGCCGATCATTTGGAAGTGATGATAGCGGCGGTGGTGGTCGCGATGATCGTCATGTTCCTGTTGGCTGAGCCGGTGGGGAGATTTATTGAAGAGCATCCAACCACGAAGATGCTGGCGCTGGCGTTCTTGCTGATGATCGGAGTCGCGTTAATGGCGGACGGATTCCATTTGCATATTCCACGAGGGTACATTTACGCGGCGATGGCGTTTGCCGGGTTGGTCGAATTTTTGAACGTCCTTGTCCGGCGTAGTCGGCGCAGGCGGTCTTGATCTTCCGAATAGCGGCAGACTGCCGAGGGCGCATCCAAATTAGAGAAACAGCCCCGTCGCGAGTTAGTAGCGCGCCGGCGCCATCTCTGGGAAACGTTCCGCCGCACCGCAAATTTAGAACCTGGAGATCCGGAATCCTAAAAGGCCGCACTGGCGGGCCTTTCTTCGGGTATGTGGTTTCTCTCCACGGAGGACTACCCGGCCGGGGCAGGAGGATTTGAACCTCAAGATGCGGCAATTGAGTAAAGCGGGCCCGCAATTGGTGAAACTTGGCCGATTTGAGCAACAATCTTGCTCAGAAATGACTGGCTTCCTTGCTTGATCGGAGCGTTGCTATGACGACTTGGAGCGGCCGAGGCGCGCTTCGGATTCTTGCCCTGCCGGCTAATTTGCCCGAGCGGGGCTGAGGTGGTGCGGCAGATGGCGCCGCGTGAACTTCAGAGGATCCCATGACCAAGCCGAAATCGAAGACCAAAGTTGCCACCCGCTCAGCCGCCCAAAAGATGCGTAAGGACAAGTCTCGCGCACGATCTGCGCCCGCTTCGTCCAAGCCAGTGGCGCGACCCGACACTAAGCATGCCCGCATTATCGCGATGTTGCGGGCGCCCGCTGGTACAACCATTGCTGCCATTATGGCGACGACGGAATGGCAACAGCACTCGGTTCGGAGCTTTCTTGCTGGTGTCGTCCGCAAGAAGCTCGGTCTCAATCTCGTTTCCGAACCAACAGACAAAGGCCGAGTTTATCGCATCCGGGATGGAAAGGCTTCATCCACCACGGCCGATCGCGTGAAGCAGGCGGCGTGACGCGATGCTGGAGAAACGCCGCAGCGGTCGAGCTTCGACCAAGACATCCATTTCAGACGAGATCGCGCATCTGCGCGGTCTCGACCTGAAAGGGCTTCGTTCACGATGGCAAAGCGTGTTTCAGAGACCGCCACCCGATCATCTGCCGCGGCATTTGCTGTTTGCAATCATCGCCTATCGGATCCAAGCCGATCGCTTTGGCGACTTGGGTCACGAGACCAAGCAGGTTCTGGATCGGACGGACGCAAAGCATACCGGCACGACGATGTCCACGCGTCTCGTCAACTTCGATCAGAAGCAGACCGAACTGACTCCGGGAACTGTGCTGGTGCGAGAGTGGGATCGACGCTCGCAACGGGTGATGGTGACGGCCGATGGCTTTGCCTGGAATGGCCAAACCTATGACAGCCTCTCCAAGGTCGCCTTTGCGACTACCGGAACCAAATGGAACGGTCCTCGCTTTAAGAAGCCGTTCGACCCGTGGGTGGAGAATCACGACAATCAGACATTGCTTCGTTCGGCGGCGTTTGATGAACTGGAATCCGCGACGGAAGTTCGTGATCGTGGTGTGGCCTACATTGATCGACTTAACGGCGCGATGGCCTTGTCCCGCGATGCGGGGCCTCTTCACTTCGCTGGGGTCACGCAGTTCATGCCTGATGGCACCCGACATCGACCTTGAGGAAATCACCGAGCCCAAGCCCCGGACTGATTTTCTTGGTTATATTAGATCGTTGCTCGAAGCGAGCCGGAAGCGTCCTTCCACAATCTTGCCGAAAACGCAGGATGTCTCATCGTACGATTTGGTCGTTATCGGTCCGGTGGGGGCCTGGTCGCCGAGTTCCCCGGTTCGGGCATATCTGATGGCGACCGCGAGACAATTGCCGGAAGTCGCATTCTTCTGCACCCTTGGCGCCAGAGGAAGCGAAAACGCCTTCGCACAAATGGCGACCATTGTGGGCAAGAAGCCTCGCGCGATATGTGCAATTACGCAACGCGAAGTGTTGTCGGGAAGCTATCGGCTCTCGGCCTTTGAGAAGACGTTGAAGGAAATCATCAATTGAGTGGAGGGGAGCTGATGGAAAGCGCGACGTTCCGAAATTGGTTGGTCAAACAGGGCTGTCGCTTCGATACGCAGCACGAAGGACGCGGAGAAGGTCACGGCACTCTAACAATTCGCCGCGAAGGCCGGACGGCTGAAATGGCTGTAGTCGGTCCACACCAGGAACTCGACCCGCGTTCAGTTCGCCAAGTGTGTGAAGCACTTGGCCTCGAGCTTTCGGAACTTCCCGGACCGCAGAGCCGGGTCTGAGGCATCCGGGCGCCGCCCGGAATGGCCTGCCTCATTCTGAGTCACTGTTGCGATGCGCTGCGTCGATGATACTGCCTCCGCCCTTTCTCCCTCACTGGCATACGGCTTCGGCGGGAGTCTTGCCGTCACCGTCGGCCAGTGCTGGAATGCCAGGGCCATTTCGTTGAGACCGCGCCGTAGGAAGTTCGACGGAGGCTGAATCGATTCGGGACAAGCCTTGATGCACGTCAAAGAGTGTGCAGCCATTTCGCCTGAAATGCGCTATCCGGTCAGGAGCATCATCACGTGGACGCTGCCGTCACTATTGCAGAGACAGCCATTCGGCCGTTAACGGCCGAACAACTCTATCGTCCCACCGATCTATCGGGCCCGACGTAGTTCGACCTGAGCGCCCAGACGGTTCAGTTGAAGGATATGCAGATCATGGCCGAACTCGCCCACCCGGAGCCCAATTTGGCCGGAGAGCACAAGCCGCTCTCCGAAAAGATTTTGATCCGCAATCTCGACTTCTTCTACGGCAAGTCGCAGGCGCTGAAGAACATCAATCTCACTCTTTACGGAAAGAAAGTGACTGCGATCATTGGGCCATCCGGCTGCGGGAAGTCGACGCTGCTGCGGGTCCTCAACAAAATGTATGATCTCTATCCCGGCCAGCGTGCTACCGGCGAGGTCCTTCTCGACGGCGAGAACATCCTGTCCCCGACGACAGACACCAACGTGCTGCGCTCCCGGGTCGGTATGGTGTTTCAGAGGCCGACGCCATTTCCCATGTCGATTTATGACAACATTGCCTTCGGGATCCGCCTGTACGAGCGACTACTGCCCTCCGAGCTCGGTGGCCGCGTCGAGCTCGCCTTGCGAGGCGCGGCGCTCTGGGACGAAGTCAAGGACAACCTCAAGGCAATCGGCGAGAGTCTCTCCGGCGGCCAGCAGCAGCGCTTATGCATTGCCCGCACTCTGGCAGTGAAACCGGAAGTCATTCTCTTCGACGAGCCATGCTCAGCACTCGATCCGGTCTCAACGGCTAAGATCGAGGAGCTGATAGACAAATTGAAGGCGCAATACACAATCGTCATTGTGACTCATAATATGCAGCAGGCCGCCCGCGTATCAGACTTTGCCGCCTTCATGTACCTAGGAGAGCTGATCGAATTCGATGAGACGATCAAACTCTTCACTGCGCCGCATGATCGACGCACCCAGGATTACATTACAGGCCGTTTCGGGTGAGATGACGTACTAATAGTAATGAATGCGAGGTCTCATTATGGTCGAACATACAGCGCGCGCATTTCATTCAGACTTGCAGGAGCTTGCGAGGAAGATTCTGTATATGGGCCGGTCCGACGATGAGCATATCGCGAACGCGATCGAAGCCTTGTTGAAGCGCGATGCCGCACTTGCGAGAAGTGTTTGGCTCGAACCACCGACCTCCTGTTCCACAGTTAGTTTTTCTGGATTTTCACCGGCTACGCTGTCATACGATACAATACGATAAATGACAGTGTATCAATGGTTTCTCGATTCATGGGCTTCTCTCAGTATCGCCTCGGTTCACGCCATTCTGCTTGCAATCTGCTTGCAGAAAATCCAACGAAGGTGAAGCGTTGCCCATCGCGTCAACACGGCGTAGCGGCGCGGAAAGCCGTCCGGGCCGTCCGGAGCGTCGTGAACCAAAGTGGCATCGGCGTTTCTCGCACGACGGCTGGCCGTTGTCGGGCGTCCGAAGACCGTCCGATATCAAAGGGTGAGCTATGCGCAAATCAACCGATCGCACTTTGACCAAGCGGTTCGTGGACAGCCTAGTCCCGCGCGAGACAGCGTACCTTGAGTTTGACGAGAAATTGGCCGGTTTCGGCGTGCGGGTCTTCCCGTCGGGTCGAAAGGCGTATTTCGTGCAATATCGAAACAAATACGCTCGCTCGCGGTGGTTCATCCTACTGCCCAGCACCAAATCTGGCCGGCCGCAGACCGTGACGATCAATGCGCCGGCGCGGCAGATTCTGACCGGCCTCCGGCCAGACGATATCAAGGCTAGTCCATGGGTGTTGCCAGGACGGCTTGATTCGTCGCAGCCGCTCAAGAAAGATGCGATGGAAGCGGCGTGGCAGAAGATACGGGCGGCCGCCGGCCTCGACGACGTGCACTTGCACGATCTACGGCATACCGTCGGAACCTACGCCGGCCAGTCCGGTGCCAACGCCTTCCTCGTGCGGGACTTGCTGCGACATAGCGATCTTTCGATGACCCACCGCTATGTGAACAAGGCGGACGATCCGGTCCGGACCCTCAACGATCTTGTCGGCGAGCGGATCGCGGCGGGACTTGGGGGTCGGCCGCCCGCGACTGTGGACCCCCTTCGGCGATAGTCAATAGAGCAAGCTTTTCGCGCTCGTGGTCTATTCGCGCCGCGCGGATGGCGAGTGCACGAACAAAAGCAAGGATCTCATCTGACGGCGGGTACGACATGTCCAACTATCTCCGATTCTACTATAAAAGACCGAGATGATTGACCGCACGATCAAGACGTCATCTCCACAAACAAGAATTCTCCAACAATGAAATCAGCAGAAGACCCACAATCCGTTGAAGAGGCCTTGGATCGATATTGGCAAGATGGGTCCTTGCCTGGACACGTTCCCAACTATTCAGGCTTTTACGAGTGGGTGACGCGGCGCCTCGACTCGATCAAATCCGCAGTACCGCTGCCTCTCCATTCAGGGGCATCATCGCATCAATCACTGCCATTGGAACTCGCCAGGGCTGCCGTAGCTGCTGGAATTGAAATCACGCCTGACGCCGCAACGCCAGATCTAAAGCGATTTGCAAAGTGGGACGGCAAACAATCGAAGTTGAAGC
>JBBRGE010000147.1:0-6046 GCA_038241045.1 Hyphomicrobiales bacterium
GATGCGTCGAACGCCGTGACGTTCGATCATCTTAAACCGATCGTATCGAAGCCCGCGCCAAAGAACTTCACCCTGCTGTCGCTGATGGAGATGGGTGCCGCAGTTCGCAGCCTGCAAATCGCGGGCGCGCTGAAAACCATACTCGATCTCAGCGTCGCCTACGCCAATGAGCGCGTCGCGTTTGAGAAGAAGATCGCGAAATTTCAGGTGATCCAGCACAGCCTTGCGCAACTCGCAGGCGAGGTCGCAGCCGCCGTGACGGCGGCGGGATCCGCTGCGGATACGCTTGCGAGCGGCGCCACAGCCGACGTCATGATGCTTGAGGTCGCTGCTGCAAAAATTCGCTGCGGCGAAGCCGCCGAAAAAGGAACTGCCATCGCCCATCAGGTCTTCGGCGCCATCGGATTTTCGATGGAGCATGTTCTGCATCGCTACACGCTGCGCGCGCTCGCATGGCGTGACGATTTCGGACATGAAAGCTATTGGGCGACCGAACTTGGAAAATCAATTGCCGCACGCGGTGCCGACGAGTTGTGGCCGCTGATAGCGTCGCGATAGGGGAACGAAGAATGACCGCAGCCCTTCGTTTCGATCAAATCCGCCTGCCGCCGGAATGCGAGGCTCTACGCCACGAGGTCCGCGAGTTTCTTGCTGAGGAAATTGCCGCCGGCACGTTCAACCCGCACGAGCCGCAACGCGAGGACACCGACATTCCTGAATTCAGCCACCGCGTCGGCGCGCGCGGCTGGATCGGAATGACCTGGCCGAAAAAATACGGCGGCCATGAGCGGACATTTCTGGAGCGCTTCGTCGTCACCGAAGAAATGCGCGTCGCCAATGCGCCGACGCGGCGGTTTTTCGTCGCCGACCGCCAGAGCGGCCCGGTGCTGCTGAAATTTGCAAATGAGCGGATCAAGATGGATATCCTGCCGCGCATCTGTCGCGGCGAAGTGTGTTTCTCAATCGGCATGAGCGAGCCGAATTCCGGTTCGGATCTTTTTGCCGCAAAAACCAAAGCGACCAAGATCGACGGTGGCTGGCTTATCAACGGCACTAAAATCTGGACGACGTCGGCGCATATGGCCGACTACATGCTGGCGATTTTTCGCACGTCGCCGCCGACGAATGAAAATCGGCGTCACGGTCTGACGCAGTTCCTCGTCGACATGAAGGCGCCGGGCATCAGCGTCAATCCGATTGCGCAGATCAGCGGATTGAAGGAATTCAACGAAGTCGTGTTCGACAACACTTTCGTGCCGGACGATCATGCGTTGGGAGAAACCGACGGTGCGTGGAAACAGGCGACGAGCGAGCTCGCCTATGAGCGCAGCGGGCCGGAGCGATTTCTGGAGACATATTATGTTATGACCGAACTGGTGCGCGCGCTCGGCGACAAACCGGATACGCGCGGCGCGGAAGGCATCGGGCGGCTGGTCGCGCAGCTTCACACACTGCGTAGAATGTCTGTGTCGGTCGCCGGCATGCTCCAGGCCGGCCAGGAGCCGGTGGTCGAAGCGTCGATTGTGAAAGACCTCGGCACGGTCTGGGAACAGAAATTGCCGCATCGCGTGCGCGAGCTTGCTGCGTTTGTCGATACGGATGCGTCCAATCACCATACGCTCGAAGGCCAACTTGCGTTCGCGATCAAGATCGCGCCGAAACTGACCATTCAAGGCGGCACCACGGAAGTGTTGCGTGGCATCATCGCGCGCGGACTCGGTTTGCGATAAAGGAAACTCCATGAGCACGTCAGATATCGTCGTCGAAAAGCACGGCCACGTCACGCTGATCGAAATTTGTCGCCCGCCGCTGAATTTCTTCGATCTCGATCTCATTCGGCAAATCGCCAACGCGCTCGACGCCATCGACAAAGACATGGATGCGCGCGCCGTCGTGCTCGCATCACAAGGCAAGGCATTTTGCGCAGGTGCAAATTTCAACCGTCCTGCGGGATTTGGCGGCGACGCCGCGTCCGGGAGCGGCACGACCGGTGACCTCTATGTCGAAGCGGTGCGAATTTTCCGCAACAAGAAACCCATTGTGGCCGCCGTTCAGGGCGCGGCCATCGGCGGCGGATTAGGTCTTGCGGTGTCGGCGGATTTTCGCGTGACCTGTCCCGAAGCGCGGTTCGCAGCGAATTTTACGCGGCTGGGATTTCATCCAGGCTTTGGACTGACCGTCACCCTGCCCGAGTTGATCGGCAAAAATAACGCCGCGCTGATGTTCTACACCAGCCGCCGCGTCACAGGCGAAGAAGCCTATGCGATGGGGCTTGCGAATGTTCTGGTGCCGCAGGCACAGCTGCGTGACGCCGCGTTCAAGCTCGCCAGCGAGATCGCCGAGAATTCGCCGCTGGGATTGATGTCGACGCGCGCGACCTTGCGCGCCGACCTTGCAGATCGCGTCAAGGCGCAGACCGACCACGAACTCGCCGAGCAGACATGGTTGCGCGAGACCGACGATTTCAAGGAAGGCGTGACATCGACCGAAGAGCGCCGCCCCGCGAAATTCACCGGGCGATAGAATTTATCCCGCGCAGTGGGTGATCGTGAATGACGATGTGTGCAGTTCGTCTCATTTCGAAATTCAGCATCGCGCTACTGCTTGCGGCCGCTCCGACCGGCGCGTTATTCGCCGCCTGCGATTTTGCCACGCAGGGCGAAGGCCGCGTCGTTGCAATCATCGACACTCGGACATTTCGTCTCGACGACGGGCGCGAGGTTAGGCTTGCCGGGATCGAGACGAATATCGGACAGAAGCTTACCGCGCCTTCACGCAGTCTCGAAAAATTGATCGGGGACCGCGAGGTGACGCTGCGGCTCGACGACGATAAGCCTGATCGATATGGGCGTCAGATCGCGATCGTCTTTCCCGCCGGCTCCCCGACGTCCATTCAGACCGAGCTGTTGTCCCAAGGTGAGGCACTCGCCTCCGGGGCCCTCTCGGATAAAGCATGCTTGTTGGAATGGATGACTGCCGAAAATAGCGCCCGTGCCGCCAAACGAGGCCTCTGGGGCGATCCTTCGGCCACAAAAAACGCGGAAATGCCCGGCGATATTCTGGCGAGGTTGGGGCAGTTTACTGTCGTTGAGGGAAGAGTTCTATCGGCGCGGCAGGCGGGGGCGACGTTTTACGTCAATTTCGGACGGCGATGGACACGGGACTTTGCCGTGACTATTTCAAGGCGCATGATGCCGTCATTCGAGGCTGCGGGGCTGGATTTAAAATCACTTGAAGGCAAGACGCTCCGCGTGCGCGGCTGGGTGGAAAAGCGTGGCGGTCCCCGAATCGAGGCGACCCGCCCCGGACAGATTGAAGTTGTAGGCGCGGGCGGGATGGCGAAGAACATTGTGCCTCAGGATCAGGGCAGATAGCGCGTGAGGTTTTTTCAGGGCCAGCACCCAACATCAGGACGACGCAACCGATGGCTTGCGCCGGTGGCCGTGTGTGCTTCGCTTGCGCTGAGCGCATGCGGCGATATGAGCCGTTTTCAGACTGCGTCAGTTACCGGTCTTGGTGCGATCAAGCCGAACAAGCCCGCCGCCCAAACGCCGGCCACCGAGCGCGAGCATGAGCGCATTCTTGCGTCCTATGGCGGCTCCTATGACGACCCAAAGCTGCAAGCCTTGATCTCCAAAACGGTCGATCGCCTTGTCGCCGCATCCGAGCGGCCTGACCTTGCATACCAAGTGACGATACTGAATTCCGGCGCAGTCAACGCGTTCGCCTTGCCGACCGGCCAGCTTTATGTGACGCGCGGACTGGTCGCGCTCGCCAGCGACACATCCGAACTGTCGTCCGTGCTGGCGCACGAAATGGCCCATGTGCTGGCCAAGCACGCCTCGATCCGCGAAGACGAAGCAAAAAAGGCCGCCATCACCACGCGCGTCATTTCCGAAATGGGCAACGACGCCGACATGACGGCGTTGGCGCTGGCAAAGACAAAACTGACGATGGCGAGCTTCTCGCGTTCGCAGGAATTCGAGGCGGACGGCATCGGCGTTGGAATTTCATCGCGCGCGAATTTCGATCCGTTCGGCGCGTCGCGATTTCTTTCGGCCATGGAACGCAACGCCGCGCTGAAAGCACCGCGCAACATTGCCGATCCACGCTCGCTGGATTTTCTGTCGTCGCATCCGGCGACGCCGGAGCGCGTGCAGAACGCACAAGCCAACGCACGGCAATATTCATCTCCTGACTCCGTCGAGCGCGACCGCGATACGTATTTGAGCGCGATCGACAATCTGGTTTACGGCGAAGATCCCAGCGAAGGTTTCGTGCGCGGCCGGCGTTTCCTGCACCCAAAGCTCGGATTCACCTTTCAGGCTCCGGAATCGTTCTTTCTTGAGAACACCGCGCAAGCCGTGGTCGGCGTGAAAGACGGCGGTTCGCTGGCCATGCGGTTCGACGTCGTTCGGGTGTCGGATCAGTCGCTCGGCGATTATGTGAATTCCGGATGGATGGACAATGTCGACAAGGCCTCGGTCGAAGACCTGACCATCAACGGTTTTCCAGCCGCAACCGCCACGGCGTCCGGCGAAAAATGGCAATTCAGGATCTACGCCTTACGCTTCGGAACCGATGTCTATCGGTTTATATTCGCCGCCAAGAAGCAGGCGGCGGAATCCGACAAGAGCTTTCGCGACACAGTGGGCTCGTTCCGGCGGCTAACGCTGGCGGAAATCCAGGCGGCGCGGCCGTTGCGACTTAAAGTCGTCACCGTGAAACCCGGCGATACTGTCGAATCTTTGTCGCAACGCATGCAGGGCGTCGATCGCCCGCAGGAGCGTTTTCGTATCCTCAACGGTTTAGACGCCCGCGCCAGCGTCAAGCCGCGCGACCGAATCAAGATTGTCGTTGATTGAATTTTGTTCAACGCGCCAAAAGAAAACCCGGCCAGATCGGCCGGGTTTTGATTTTCGAACTAAATTCGCAGAGCGCGATTACGCAGCCTCGTCGGCAGACACCGGGTCTTCTCCGTCGCCATCCGTTTCGTCCGCATCGGTCGTCGCAGCCGCATCCGCTTCGGTCTTGACGCCGCGGCGCGGGCTCTTGGCGAGGTTCGCCTCGATTTCCTTGACGGCTTCGGTCTCAGTCACATGCTGCACGACCGCGATCTCGCGCGACAGGCGATCGAGCGCTGCTTCATAGAGCTGGCGTTCGCTGTAAGACTGCTCCGGCTGCGACTCTGAGCGGAACAGATCGCGCACCACTTCGGCGATGGCGACGATGTCGCCCGAATTGATCTTCGCTTCATATTCCTGCGCACGGCGCGACCACATGGTCCGTTTTACGCGCGCGCGGCCCTTGAGCGTTTCGAGTGCGCGCTTGACCAAAGACGGTTCCGACAGTTTGCGCATTCCGACATTGGCGACCTTCGCGGTCGGCACGCGCAGTGTCATCTTGTCCTTCATGAAGTTGATGACGAACAGCTCCAGGGTGGCGCCTGCAATTTCCTGCTCTTCGATCGCCAAAATCTGACCGACGCCGTGAGCCGGATACACCACGAATTCATTGGTCTTGAAACCCTGACGCTGGGTCAGAACCTTCTTCGGTTCTTCCACACGCGCAGGCGCCTTCGCGACGGCTTTGGTGACGGCGGCCTTGACCGGCGCTTTGGCCGGTTTCGCAACAACCTTTTTGGCGGGAGCCTTGGCAGGCTTGGAAACGGACTTGGGCTTCGTCTTGGATTTGGTCTTGGACTTGGCGACAGTTTTTGCAGTCTTTTTGGCCATTGTGCTTCTTTTGCTTTTTGAGGATTTCGCGGACGCGCGAGCGTCCTTCTTGGAACTCTTGTCTTTCTTGGAGTTCTTTTTATGACGCGATTTGTCTGACACGGCGGCTCTGCGTGGACTGCCACGCCCCTGGTTCAAATCGGTTGCCGGGAACCCGTCTTGGCCCAAAGGAGCAAATTGCGGGTCATAAGTCCTTATTTGTGGCCATAATAGCACATTTTCCGCAAAAATCAATGATTTACGGCTGAATCCGTTCCACACACATCAAGTCGCCGGCAGGGAACTCGGCTTACGGTTAAGGCAATTCTCTT
>JBBRGE010000148.1:0-6040 GCA_038241045.1 Hyphomicrobiales bacterium
TCGCCATTGAAGTCGATCGAGACGTTCGGAGCTTCGGTGAAGGCGAGAATGCCCTTCAGCTCCTGCTGCGAGGCGCGCTTGATCGCGTCGTTGATTTCTTCCTTGGTCGTTGCCTTCTTGGCGACGATCTTGAGGTCGATCACCGACACGTTCGGCGTCGGCACGCAGATCGCAACACCGTCGAGCTTACCTTTAAGTTCTGGCAACACCAGACCGATGGCTTTGGCCGCACCCGTTGATGTCGGGATCATCGACAACGCAGCGGCGCGGCCGCGATAAAGATCGCTGTGCATCGTGTCGAGCGTTGGCTGGTCGCCGGTGTAGGCGTGGATCGTCGTCATGAAGCCGGTCTCGATACCGACGGTGTCGTTCAACACCTTGGCGACTGGCGCGAGACAGTTCGTGGTGCAGGACCCGTTCGAAACGACGAGGTGATCCTTGGTGAGAGTGTCGTGATTGACGCCGTAGACGATGGTCGCGTCCGCGCCATCCGAAGGTGCCGATACCAGAACGCGCTTGGCGCCTGCGGTCAGATGCGCCGTCGCTTTTGCCGTGGCGCTGAAAATGCCGGTTCATTCCATCGCGATATCGTTTCCGAGGTCTTTCCACGGCAGCGTCGAAGGATCCTTCACGGCCGTGACCTTGATCTTGCCATAACCGATATCGATGGAATCCCCATCGACCTTCACGGTGCCGGGAAAGCGCCCATGCACCGAATCGTAACGAAGCAGATGGGCGTTGGTCTCGACCGGACCGAGATCGTTGATAGCGACGACCTGAATGTCCGTTCGCTTGGATTCATGAATGGCACGCAAAATATTGCGGCCAATTCGGCCAAATCCATTGATCGCGACCCGGACTGCCATTCAACTTCTCCCTAAACTGACGGAAATGATGAGTTTCGAGGCGGTTTTTGCCCCGAATGGCGTCACGATGCAACGCCTCGCGGTGAGGAATATTCGTCAGCAAGCAAATGGGGTTATCAGTTCTTCAAATGCGCCTGTGCGGCTGCCGCCACGGCCTCCGCCGTGATCCCGAAATGCCGGTAAAGCTCCTTATATGGAGCGCTTGCACCGAATCCATTCATGCCGACGAAAACGCCATCCGAGCCGATGACGGCGTCCCAACCCTGACGAATTGCAGCCTCGATCGCGATCTTGATCGGCGCTTTACCGATGATGGCGGCTTTCTTCGCCTCCGGCAGTTCCAGCAGCAGGTCCATGCACGGCACTGAAACAACGCGTGTCGAAACGCCGCGCGCGACGAGAAGTTTTTGCGCTTCGACGGCCAGCGACACTTCCGAGCCCGATGCAAAGATCGAGACTTTCGCCTCGCCGTCAGCCTTGGAGATTTCATAAGCGCCGGCAGCGCATTTGTTGTCCGCGTCATTGGCGAGGCGTAACTGCGGAAGATTTTGGCGTGTCAGGGCCAGCACGCTCGGACGGTCGTTGGCCTGCAGCGCGAGCTGCCAGCATTCGAGCGTCTCGACAGTGTCGCAGGGGCGGAACACGTTGCAGTTCGGGATCGCGCGCAGCGCCGCCAGATGCTCGACCGGCTGATGGGTCGGGCCGTCTTCGCCGAGCCCGATCGAGTCATGTGTCAGAACATGAATGACGCGTTCGCCCATGAGCGCAGCGAGACGAAGGGCGGGGCGCAAGTAGTCGGCGAATACGAGAAACGTACCGGAGTAGGGGATCAGCCCGCCATGCAGCGCCATGCCGTTCATCGCGGCCGCCATGCCGTGCTCGCGGATGCCATAATTCACATAGCGTCCGCCGTAGTTGTTGGCGGAAATTGCGACCATGCCTTTGACGCGCGTGTTGTTGGAGCCGGTCAAGTCCGCCGATCCGCCGATCATTTCAGGCACGGCGGCTGTGAGATTGGTCAACGCATTTTCCGATGCGATGCGCGTGGCGATTTCCTTAGGCTCGGCGGCGAGCGACGTCTTCATCTTCGCGACAGCTTCATTCAGCGCTTTTGCGTGAAGTTCGCCCGTCATGCGGCGTTCGAATTCGGCGCGCGTGCCTGCATCCTTAGCCGAAAATGTTTTGGTCCAGTTCTGATGCGCCTTCGCGCCGCGCGATCCGGCTTCGCGCCAAGCATCGAGAATGTCTTTCGGCATTTCGAACGGCGGCGAATCCCAGTTGAGATTCTTTCGCGCGCCCGCGATTTCATCGGCACCGAGCGGCGAGCCGTGGGATTTTTCCGAACCGGCCTTCGTTGGCGCGCCGAAGCCAATGGTGGTTTTGCAGGCGATGAGTGAAGGCCGATCCGATTTCTGCGCACGGGTGAGAACGTCGGCAATGGCTTTCGGATCGTGCCCGTCGATGCGCTCGGCGGCCCAGCCTGCGGCCTCGAAACGCTTCACCTGATCGACCGAGTCCGACAATGAGATCGCGCCATCGATCGAAATGCCGTTGTCGTCGAACATCACGATCATCTTGTTGAGCTTCAGATGTCCGGCAAAGGCGATTGCCTCCTGGCTGATGCCTTCCATGAGGTCGCCGTCGGACGCCAACACATAGGTGTAATGATCGACAATGTCGCCGCCGAATTCCGCCGCCATCCGCCGTTCCGCCAGCGCCATGCCGACGGCGGTGGCGATGCCCTGGCCGAGTGGCCCCGTCGTGGTCTCGATTCCTGGCGTGACAAAATTTTCCGGATGACCCGGCGTGATTGATCCGAGCTGGCGGAAATTCTTGATCTGCTCGATCGTCATTGTTTTGTTGCCGGTGAGATACAGCAACGCGTAGAGCAACATCGAGCCGTGGCCTGCCGACAACACGAAGCGGTCGCGGTCGAACCACTTCGGGTCGCTCGCATCGAACTTCAGAAACTGTGTGAACAGCACGGTCGCGACATCGGCGGCGCCCATCGGCAATCCTGGATGGCCCGACTTCGCTTTTTCAACGGCGTCCATCGCAAGTGCGCGGATCGCATTGGCCATTCGTGAAGGATCGACGCGCGTTGTCATGAAGGTTCTGCCTTATTCGCTGGTCGTGGAAGCCAGTGCCGAAGGGATCGGCGGCGGTCGTGCACAAATGCCCTTGTGAGCGGTGGATAGCATCTGGTTTCGGCGAGTCCAAGGTCTAGTCAGTGTTCGAAACACTGCGTGCGTCGACCATTTTCGCTTAGCGGTGCATAGCTTGGAGCCGGCGTTGCGCTTGGCGGCCTGTGGCATTAAATTTGTTGGCCTAAATGCCTGCCGGTTCGCTGCTTTTGCGCGGCCGGACGGAACAAAAAAAAGGCGCATGTTCCGCCATGACCGATCGCAATGCCAACGGATTTGTCAATCTAGAGACTGCAGCCTCGGGGCTGAGCGATATCGAACTTGCCACGCGGCGGCTTGCGGCTGCTCTCGACGCACTTGAGAGCGCTGTCGAGCGCCGCCACGACAACGACCGCGCCGAGGACGAGCTTGCGGCGCGGATTCAGGCACTTGGCACCGACCGTTCAAGATTGGCCAACGAACTCGATGGAACGCTTGTCCGCTCAAGGGCTTTGGAGCGAGCCAACCGAGAAATTGCCGAACGCCTCGATGTTGCCATCGACACCATCCGCTCCGTCATCGATTCCGGAGAACCCACATGAGCCATGTCAATGTTACGATCAATGGCCGGCAATACCGCATGGCGTGCGAGGAGGGGCAGGAGGCGCGGCTTTTGCGCCTTGCTGAAAATCTCGAATCTCGCGTTACCAGCTTGCGTGGCAAATTCGGTGAGATCGGCGATCAGCGCCTGACCGTGATGGCGGCGTTGACGGTCGCCGACGAACTTGTCGATGCCGGTGCACGCATTCGGGCGCTGGAAGAAGAAATCAACGCGCTGCGCGAAGTGCGCGTCACGGCTTCCGATCGTGCCCGTGCCACCCAGACGGCGGTGGCCAACGCGCTTAATTCCGCCTCCGACCGCATTGAAAAGATGACGCAGGTTCTGAATCGGCCCGCGCGCGGCGGCATCGCAATCGGTTAATTGCCGCTTCAGCGCTGGCGGCGGAGCCAATTCGCCATTACATTGCCTTTGCGAGGCTGCGTCGCGCGTCAGAAGCCAATATATCTCCGGGGCCTTATCGATCCATACGGGAACTGTCCCTGGCCGAGTCCGTGGATTCGGACACACGGTGCCCACCTACTTTCGTAGGTGCTCCGGGATCGAGTGCTTCAACGGCCATCGCGGCTTCGCACTTTTATCTTAAGGCATAATTCGCGTGACACCCGCGCTCGTCGCGGGCGTTTCTTTCTGTCCTCCGAAAGCGATGGTGTGAATGACCGATCTCGTCGAAGCAGCAAACTTTCACAAGGACGAACTTCGAAGCCGCGCTTTGAGCCGACGCGATCTCGTGACGGTCGAGCAGCGTGTTGCCGCCGCTGAAGCCGTCGCAGCCACGCCGATCCATCTGGAGATTTCGCCCGGCGCAATCGTTGCCGGATATTCTCCGATCAACAGCGAGATCGATCCGTTTCCGCTGATGCGCGCGCTTGAAAGACGAGGTGCCGAACTGGCATTGCCGGTCATCGTCAAGAGCAATTATCCGCTGATCTTCCGATCGTGGTCTCCTGATGAGGGGCTCGTGAGGGGAAGCTACGGAATTTTCCAACCGTCATCCGATGCGCCGGATGTCGATCCCGACATCGTGCTCGTGCCGTTGGCTGCATTCGACCGCGCTGGCCATCGTATCGGCTATGGCCGTGGATATTATGACCGCACGTTGCATCAGTTGCGGGCAATGAAAAAAATCACCGTCATTGGCATCGCGTTCGCAGTGCAGGAAATTGAAATCGTACCTGCGTTGCCGCACGACGAACAGCTCGATTGTGTGCTAACGGAACGCGAGATGATTGATCTGCGGAGTTTGTAAAGTGCGTATCCTTTTTGTCGGCGATGTTGTGGGGCGCAGCGGCCGGGCCGCCATCTCCGAAACCTTGCCCGGCCTGATCCGCGACTGGAAACTTGAGCTGGTTGTCGTCAACGGCGAGAACGCCGCAGGCGGTTTCGGCATCACGGAAGCCATTTATCACGAACTGCTAGATGCCGGTGCGGACGCGGTCACGCTCGGCAATCATTCCTGGGATCAGCGCGAGGCATTGGTATTCATCGAGCGCGCGCCGAAGCTCATTCGGCCAGTGAATTTTCCGGCGGGTACGCCGGGGCGCGGCGCGGCCCTTGTCGAGACCAAGAGCGGCAAGCGGGCGCTGGTCATCAACGGCATCGGCCGCATCTTCATGCAGCCATTCGACGATCCGTTCACAACCATCGATCGCGAACTGAACGCCTGTCCGTTGCGGGAGGCGGTGGACGTGGTGGTGGTGGATTTTCACGCCGAGGCATCGAGCGAAAAGCAGGCCATCGGATATTATTGCGACGGCCGCGCGAGTCTTGTGGTCGGCACCCACACGCATGTGCCGACATCGGATCATCGCATCTTGCCAGGTGGCACCGCTTACATGACCGACGCCGGAATGACCGGCGACTATCAATCGATCATCGGCATGCAGCGTGAAGAGCCGCTTGGGCGTTTCCTGCGCGGCTATCCTGCCGGTCGGTTTGAGCCTGCGGATGGTGTTGCGACGCTCAGTGGCGTTGCGGTCGAGACCGACGACAAGACGGGCCTTGCGCTGCGCGTCGCACCGGTGCGCATCGGTCCGATGCTTGATCGGGCCGTACCAGATTTCTGGTAGGAGTGTTTTCGAGCGAAGTGGGAACCGGATTGTGTGAAGAAAACACGAGTAAGTAAATAAGCTAGATTTTATAGGCGGTGCGGAATCCGCCCCAGTGGCGGCCGTTGACGCGGATAGGCACGTCGATCTCGCGCATCATCACGGTCTTGCCGTTGCCCATGTCGCGTGCGTAGCTCTGAATCAGATAAGAGCGGATGTTGCGGCCAGCGGCGAGACCCGCGGCGTCGTTGAAAATGCGGCGATTGCGCGAATTCGCAGTGTTGAAGGTGACGTTGCCGGGACGTTGCGGCTGTGAATAAATCCTATTGTGAACGGGAAGATAGCCGTTGCGGTCGATGCAGACGCTGAAGGCAAGGCGATTGT
>JBBRGE010000149.1:0-6029 GCA_038241045.1 Hyphomicrobiales bacterium
GCGCTCGCGCTCGGGCCGAATCGTAAATACTCGTCCTGTTTTTACAACGCTTCGGATTCAACGCTGCAGGAGGCTGAGGAAGAGGCGCTGCGCCAGACGGTCGATCACGCCGATCTGTCAGATGGCCAGTCGATTCTTGAACTCGGCTGCGGCTGGTGTTCGCTGTCGCTGTGGATGGCGCGGCAATTTCCCAATGCGCGAATTACCGCGGTGTCCAATTCGAAATCGCAGCGCGAATATATCGAGGCGACCGCCAAGTCACGCGGACTGACCAATCTGACCGTCATCACTCAGGACATGAACGCCTTCGATCCGAAGGCGACGTTCGACCGCGTCGTATCCGTCGAGATGTTGGAGCACATGATGAACTGGCGCGAGTTGATGACGCGGGTGCGGACATGGCTCAATCCCGACGGCCGCTTTTTCATGCACATCTTTACGCATCGGTCGGGTGCATATTTGTTTGACCGCGCTGACAAGGAAGACTGGATTGCGCAACACTTCTTCACCGGCGGCGTGATGCCGAGCCATCATCTGATCCAGCAATATGCGGATCTGTTCGAGGTCGAAAAGGAATGGCGCTGGAGCGGCGTGCATTATCAGCGCACGGCGCTCGATTGGCTCAAGAATTTCGATGCCAACCGCGATGAGATCGAAGCGGTGTTCCGGCCGGTTTATCGTGCCGAAACTGCTTTATGGATGCGGCGGTGGCGCTGGTTCTTTCTCGCCACGGCTGGATTGTTCGGGTACGCCGACGGCGGCGAGTGGGGCGTCAGTCACTACCGGATGAAGAAAGCGTAAGTCGTCTATCCCAGCGGCTTAAGAATTTTCACCAGTTCGCTTTGCACGTACTCATTTCCGCATACAACGTGACCGGTTTGCAGAGCCGTGTCGCCGCCCTCGATGCCGCTGACGATTCCTCCGGCTTCGCGCACGATAATCAGTCCCGCCGCGATGTCCCACGGTTGCAGGTTGCGTTCCCAGTAACCGTCGAGCCGGCCTGCCGCGACGAAGGCAAGATCGAGCGAGGCGGCGCCAAATCTTCGCAAGCCAGCGACCCTCGGCTGCAGCTCTGCCATTTCGCGTCGTGACAATTCATGATCGCCGCGCCCGATATGCGGTAACCCGCAGGCGATCACGCACTCGTTGAGATTTTTTCGGCCTGCCACACGCAAGCGCTGATCGTTGAGAAACGCGCCCTTGCCGCGCTCGGCGATGTAAAGCTCGTCATTCGCCGGATTGTAGATGACGCCGGCGATCATCACGCCTTCACGCTGCAGTCCTATGGAAATCGCAAACTGCGGAATGCCGTGCAGAAAATTTGTCGTGCCGTCGAGAGGATCGACGATCCAGGTATTGGATTTGTCACTGCCCTCGCGCGTGCCGCCTTCTTCGCCGATGAAGCCGTAACCCGGACGCGCCTTCATCAGGTCGTCATACAGCATCTGCTCGGCGCGCTTGTCAGCGGCCGAGACGAAATTCGCTGGCCCTTTCATCGAGACCTGAAGATTCTCGATCTCGCCCAGATCGCGCTTGAGACTGCGGCCCGCGCGGCGCGCGGCTTTGACCATGACGTTGATGAGTGCTGAATGAAGCATGAGTTCTGCTGAGGCGGGTTCTGGCAATCAAGGGACGATTGAGCAGCGATGCTTGGCGTCAAAGCCGATGCGCGTCAAGGGCGCAGGCACCTGCTTATTTGGTACCGAACCATTTCTTGGCGCGGTCCTCCGATGCTTTGCGATCATCCGGGCTCTGCTGCTGAAACTGCGCATCGAGATCGGGATCGCTGTTGCCCGCAGTCTTGGCGATCAGGTGCCATTTGAATCCTTCGATTTTGTCAACGGGAGCACCCTGCCCAAACACCAGAATGCGGGCGAGACGATTCTGCGCGATCGCGCTGTTCTGACGCGCAGCCCTATTGAGCACGGCAAGCGCGGTCGGAATGTCTCGCGGCGTTCCTGTGCCGTTGAAAAGTGCAATGGCGTACTCCACTTCGGCATCGATATTGTCCACCATCGCAGCCGCACGCAGCAGGCGTGCGGCTTCGGTGAGATTTTTCTCAACGCCGCGGCCTTCCTTGTAGAACGTCGCAAGTGCGTATTGGGCTTCCGGATTTCCAGCGTCGGCTGCCTGCTTGAACAATTCGGCGGCGCGCTTCAAATCCTGCGGAAACAATTGTCCCTCCAGATACAGCAAGCCAAGATTGTAAGCCGCTGCCGGCTTGCCGAGTTTTGCGGATGAGGCAAGCAGTTTCGCCCCTTCTTCGCGTTGCGGCGATCCGCCTCGTCCGGCGATCTTGAGCATCGCCAGGCCGAACATCGCTTCACGGTCGCCCATGTCGGCCGCGCGCTTGTACCACTCGGACGCTTTGTCATCGTCCTGCTTAACGCCGAATCCGTTGGCGTAAAGTTCACCGATCAGCGTCATCGATTTGGGATCATTGTATTGCTCGGCCCGCTGCTGCGCCAATTTGAGCGCGGTGAGATACGCGCCGCTCTGAAATGCCCCATAGGCAAGGTCAGCGTTGGGATTGTCCGGAGCGCGCGCGGGGATCGCGGGCGCAGACTTCTTCTGCGCAGGAGCGGCGGATTGCGCTTTCGGTGCGGGCGCGGCCTTCGGCTTCTCGGCTTTGGCTGGCGCGGTCTTCGCACCGGTCTGCGGTGTCAGCGATATTTGTGCAGGCGCAGCAGCAATCAGCGCCAGCGTGAAGATGACTATCGTTCCGGAAAGATATGCATGACGGCGCGCTGACATCGCAACGTGTTCCTCAGATGATTTTTGTCCGCGCGAACGCATGGTCGAAATGCTTCTGAATGATCTCGCTCACTTCCGCCAGCGCGGCACGTGGCCCGCGTGAATCCTGCCAGACGAAATCTCCGACGAAAATGAAATCGGTGCCGGTCTCTGCGAACAGGCCTGCTTCTTCCGGCGTTCCGGCATAGCCGACGCAGGGCGGTTCGAACACTTCGGCCCACCAGTGCAGGCGCTTAAAAATGGCGTCAGCGGATGGCCGCACGCCGCTTTCATCGGGTTCGCCGAACAGCACGTAATCCGCTCCGGCTTCTCCCGCCAACATCGCGTCGTGCCGCGTGTTGAGCCCGCCGACGCCAAGAATACGATCGGGCTTAAGCGTCGCTAGCGCATCCTCCAGAGCATCGACGCCGCTGATATTCGCGCCGTCTGCGCCCGCTCGCGCGGCGAGTTCGAAATGTTCATCGAGCAAAAGTGCTGCGCCGGTAGCCTGTACGATCGGCGCAATCGTCTTCGCGCATTGAATCATGCTGCGCTCGTCGACGGGCGCAAATTTCAACAACACGGCGGCGACGTCGGCAGCCCTGAGCAAGTCCGGGAGTGTGGACACGACAGCCGACGGATCGGCAAGCGGCGATGTCGCGAGATAAAGCCGCGGAGCGGTGCGCGGTGGTACGGGTTTCGTGGCCATTGTGTCGGTGTGATGCCCTCGGACTGCGGCCAAAAAAGGGGCAGGACGAATCCCGCCACATCGACAAACTTATGCGATCTTCGCGTTGAGTTCGCCCTTGGCATAACGTTGCGCCATCTGCGCCGTGGTCAGCACTTTCTTGATTTTACTGGCCTGGCCTGCGGTGTTGAATTCCTGCAGCCGCGCCTTGCACAGCTTGGTCATCGCTTCCATCGCCGGCTTGAGATATTTGCGCGGATCGAATTCGCTTGGGTTTTCGCTGAGAATTTTGCGGATCTGTCCGGTCATCGCCATACGGTTGTCGGTGTCGATGTTGATTTTGCGCACGCCGTGCTTGATGCCGCGCTGGATTTCCGCGACCGGCACGCCCCATGTGGGCTTCATCTCGCCGCCGAACTTGTTGATGACATCCTGCAGATCCTGCGGCACCGAGGACGAGCCGTGCATCACCAGATGCGTATTTGGCAACTTGCGGTGAATTTCCTCGATGACGTTCATCGCCAGAATATTGCCATCCGGCTTGCGGGTGAATTTGTATGCGCCGTGCGACGTGCCCATCGCAATCGCCAGAGCATCGACCTGCGTTTCCTTGACGAATTTCACGGCCTCGTCGGGATTGGTCAGGAGTTGATCGTGCGAGAGCTTGCCTTCGGCGCCGTGGCCGTCTTCGGCTTCGCCCATACCGCTTTCAAGCGAACCAAGAACTCCGAGTTCACCCTCGACCGAGATGCCGCCCAGATGCGCCATGTCGGTCACGGTCTTGGTGACGCCGACATTGTAATCCCAGTCGCCGGGCGTCTTGCCGTCGGCCTTGAGCGAGCCATCCATCATCACCGACGTGAAGCCGGCCTGAATCGCCGTCATGCAGGTCGCGGGCTCGTTGCCGTGATCGAGATGCACACAGACAGGAATCGAGGGATGGATTTCCGTCAGCGCATCCATCATGTGCTTGAGCATGATGTCGTTGGCGTAGGACCGCGCGCCGCGCGACGCCTGAATGATAACGGGTGCATCGACGCTGGACGCTGCGTCCATGATCGCAAGCGCCTGTTCCATGTTGTTGATGTTGAACGCCGGCACGCCATAGTCGTGTTCCGCCGCGTGATCGAGCAATTGACGCAACGTGATGCGAGCCATGTGCCTTCATTCTCCGATTGTGGATGGCGCATGAAGCGCCCTGTTCCGTGAATTGTGTTGAAATCCGAGTGGATGTGAATCAGTCGCGCTTTAGGCTTTCCTTAAAACCTCGACGCCGGGCAAAGGTTTCCCTTCCATCCATTCGAGAAACGCGCCGCCGGCAGTGGAAACATATGAAAAATCGCCGCCCACGCCAGCGTGGTTCAATGCCGCAACGGTGTCGCCGCCGCCTGCGACCGACACGAGCTTGCCTGATTTCGTGCGCGCTGCGGCGTGTTTCGCGGCCTGAACAGTGCCCTTGTCGAACGGTGCTATCTCAAACGCTCCGAGTGGTCCGTTCCAGACCAGTGTGGCCGCATCGTCAATCGCCGATTTGACCCGTTCGATCGAAAGCGGACCGACATCGAGGATCATGCCGTCGGCCGGAATGGCATCGAGCCCATAGGCGTGCGATGGCGCGTTGGCCTCGAAATGAAAAGCGACGACCGCATCGACCGGAAGAATGATCGCGCAATTCGCGGTTTCGGCTTTTTCCATCACGCGCAGCGCCGTCGCCGCCAGATCTTTCTCGCACAGTGATTTGCCGACCGTGATGCCCTGTGCATGCAGAAACGTGTTGGCCATACCGCCGCAGATCACCAGTGCGTCGACCTTGCTGACGAGATTTTCGAGCAGATCGAGTTTGGTTGAGACCTTCGCGCCGCCGATGATCGCGATCACCGGATGCGTCGGCGCTTCAAGCGACTTGGTCAGTGCGTCGAGTTCGGCCTGCATGGTGCGCCCGGCATAGGCGGGCAGCTTGTGTCCGATGCCTTCCGTTGAGGCGTGGGCGCGGTGCGCGGCGGAGAAAGCATCGTTGACCCAGATGTCGCCGAGCTTCGCCAGCTGAGTAACGAATGCAGGATCGTTTTTTTCTTCGCCCGGATGAAAGCGTGTATTTTCGAGGCAGAGAATTTCGCCGTCTTTCATCGCTGCGACCGCCTTCTCGGCAACTTCGCCGACGCAGTCAGCAGCGAATTGCAACTGCTTCTTGACGACGTAACCCAGAGCCACCGCGACCGGCTTTAGCGAGTCCTTCGGATCAGCGCCCTTGGGCCGTCCAAAATGGGCAAGGATGATGACCTTCGCGCCGTTCTCCGACAGCTCGATGATCGTCTGTGCGATGCGCTGCAGACGCGTGGTGTCCGATACGCGGCCATTGTCCATCGGCACGTTGAGATCGACGCGCAGTAGCACGCGCTTGCCCTTCACATCGACGTCGTCAAGGGTGCGAAATCCGGTCATCGGCGCTCGTTCGCAATTAGATCAGCTTGGCCATCGCGGCCGCGGTATCCGACATGCGGTTGGAGAAGCCCCATTCGTTATCGTACCACGACAGGACACGCACCAGCGTGCCGTTCTGCACCTTGGTCTGGTCCATCGCGAAGGTGGAGGAATGCGGGTCGCCATT
>JBBRGE010000150.1:0-6021 GCA_038241045.1 Hyphomicrobiales bacterium
ACATTGTTGAGATTGGCAGGCGCGGGCGGCGCTTCGGCGGGCTTGTTTGCTATTGCGTCAGCAGTGACGTCGACAATCTCGGAGACGCCATGAATGGCCGATGTCGCGGACGTTGGCGCTGTCACTGAATTTGCTGTGCTCGAAAGAATGTCGTCATGGGCGGCGACCGAATCCGCGAGTTGCTTCACCAGCGATCCCAACTCGCCGATTTCGCTCATCACGGACTGGATGCGATCCTGCCCGCTCGAATCCGTCGTGGAAAGCCGCGACTCGATGGCGGCCATACGGCGTCCGAATTCGGCCATTTGGCGCGCAAGATCGGCGGTGCCACGCGACAGATCCGCGATCTGGCTGCCGACATCTGTGCGGTCGCGCAGGCGCATCGAAACGGCATTGTAGAGGGTCAGGAACGTCAGCGCCGTCAGTGCGACGATGGCGGATTCAGAACTGCTCAGACCAGCCATCGAGTAGAGAACGAGGCCGAGCGAGGCTGCAATCAACACCATGCAGATGGCGATGAAAATCGTCGAAATACGGATCATGAAGCGCGCCCAACCCCTAGCGCCGACAGTCTAGCACCAAGTTTGATTCGGCGGGAAATTGTTCTTTTGTTTGCGCCGCTTGCTTGAATCCATCGGGCGATGCTGCCATTAGGCAACAGCGCGAATCACCTTGGCGATCTTGTCCATGATCTCGCCGATCTGGCTCTCGGAGACGATCAGCGGTGGCGTGAGAGCGATCGTGTCTGCCGCGACGCGGATCATCAAGTCCTGTTCGTGGAACGCATGATCGAGCGCCTCGAAGCCACGCAATGCAGGAGCATTTGCTTTCGGCGCAAGGTCGATGCCCGCCGTCAAGCCAACGGTGCGGATATCGACGACGTTGGGCTCGCTGCGCAGTGCCATCACGGCGTCGGCCCATTTCGGTTCCAGCGACCGGGCGCGCGCGAAAAGATCTTCCTGCCGGTACAGATCGAGCGTGGCGAGGCCGGCGGCGCAGGCCAGCGGGTGCGCCGAATATGTATAGCCGTGAAACAGTTCGACCGCGTGGTCCGGTCCCGACATGAAGGCGTCGTGGATGGTGTCGCGGATCAGGACGCCCCCCATCGGCACCGCGCCGTTGGTAATGCCCTTGGCGAACGTAATCATGTCCGGCACGACGCCATAACGCTCGGCCGCGAAGGCATATCCAAGGCGGCCATAGCCGGTGATGACTTCGTCGAAGATCAACAAAATGCCATGCTTGTCGCAGATCGCGCGCAGCTTCTGCAGATAGCCCTTCGGCGTGACGATCACGCCGGTCGATCCGGCCATCGGTTCTACAATGACGGCCGCGATGGTCGATGCTCCGTGAATGCCGACGATGCGTTCCAGTTCATCGGCGAGATGCGCGCCCCATTCCGGCTCGCCCTTGGAGAACGCCATTTTCTCGCGGTCGTAAGTGGTCGGCAGATGATCGACGCCGGCCAACAGTGTGCCGAACATCTTGCGGTTGTTGACCATCCCGCCGACGGAAATGCCGCCGAAGCCGACACCGTGATACCCGCGTTCCCGTCCGATGAGGCGCGTGCGCGAGGCTTCGCCGCGAACATTGTGATAGGCGAGCGCAACCTTCAGTGCAGTATCGACCGCTTCCGAACCGGAGTTGCAGAAGAAGACATGCTCGAGGCCCTTCGGGGCTAAATCGGCGATGCGGCTTGCTAATTCAAATGCCTGCGGATGGCCGAACTGAAATGGTGGCGCGTAATCGAGCGTGGCTGCGGACTTCGCGATGGCTTCCGAAATCTGTAAGCGGCCGTGCCCGGCATTGACGCACCACATGCCGGATGCGCCATCGAGAATGTTGCGGCCATCGGACGCGAAGTAGTGCATGTCCTTGGCACCGACGATCATGCGCGGCGAGCGCTTGAAGGAGCGGTTCGCCGTAAACGGCATCCAGTAGGCGTCGAGATCGTTCGGCGTCGCGACAGGCGTGCGTGGGTGCTGAATGTTCAAGGTGTATTCCTTCCGGCAAAGGAGGCAAGACTGTAGCGGACAGGCTATCAGTTTCTATGGCGCACCGAAACGCATCACTGATGCGGGTCGCCTGTAAGTGAATGTCCCTCGCAGCGCCGCCACATCCTACCATCTATAGTAGCAGATAGATTCATACACCCTTAAAGGTTGTATGGCCTGATGTGGTCATGACAAACGCAACGCGCATTTTGAAAACATTCTGCCGAGGCGACAGCGGCGCATCTGCTGTCGAGTTCGCGATGATCCTGCCGTCGTTCCTGCTGATCGTGTTCGGCATCGTGATGTTCGGATCGTATTTAGCGGTGGTGCACGGCGTCCAGCAACTTGCCGCCGAGGCTGCGCGGTCCTCTGTCGCCGGATTGAGCGAGACCGAGCGTAACGCGCTCGCGAACGCTTACGTGACCGGCAACGTCAATTCCTATCCGCTCATGACTGCGAGCCGGGTCACCGTCAACGCCGCGACATCGCCATCCGACACCAACGTGTTTGTGGTGAGCGTCAACTACGACGCTTCGAACATGTTCATCTACTCGCTGCCATCGTTCGTGCCCGCGCCGCCGTCCACCATCGTGCGCGCGGCGGCGATTCCGCGCGGCGGGTACTGAGAGAATCGTCATTGCGAGGAGCTCAGCGACGAAGCAATCCAACTTTTTGAGCAAGAAAGACTGGATTGCTTCGCTTCGCTCGCAATGACGAAAACTGAGAAAAGAGACGCGGTCATGCATCCACTATTAGACAAATTCCTCGCCGACCAGCGCGGCAACATCGCCATCATGTCCGCCGGTGTCATGCTGCTTGTCATTGGATGCGCCGCGCTTGGCATCGATGTCGGCACGATCTATGCGGATCGGCGCAAGGTGCAGAGCGCTGCTGATTTGGCGGCCATCGTTGCGGCCAGCGACCTCACGCACGCCACGGCCGCCGCGACTGCCGCCGTAACGAAGAACAATTATGCATCAAGTTCTATCGTGGCCGTGGAGCCCGGAATCTACACCGCAAGCGCAGCCCTCACCCCTGCACAACGATTTGTTGCGGCGGCGACGCCCGCCAACGCGGTGCGAGTGTCGATGCGAACCCAGACGCCGCTTTATTTCGGCCGTGTGCTGACGAGCGCAAGCCAGTTCACCATCAACACCACGGCGATTGCCAGCACGACGCAGCTTGCGAGTTTCGCCATCGGCTCGCGGCTCGCGTCGCTGAATGGCGGACTGTTAAATTCGCTGCTCGGCGGCATGCTCGGCACGACGCTCTCGCTGTCGGCGATGGATTATCAATCGCTGATCGACGCGAAGATCGACGCGTTCGACTTCATGTCGGCGCTGGCGACCAAGGCCAATTTGACCGGCGTCACCTACAATTCATTGTTGAGCAGCAACGTAAAGGTTGCAGATATCGTCTCGGCGATGCTCACCGCACAGACAATCGCCAATGGCTTGAACGCCGCAACAACGGCGCTTTCGAATATCTCACTGGCGATGGCGGGCATCACAAAAACCATCACGCCGAGCGCGCTTATCAGCGCCGGACCTTACGGCAGCATGATAACGGGGCAGAAACCGAAAACCGGCGTCAGCGTCTCCGCGCTCGACATGCTCTCCGCAACCGGCGCGCTCGCCAACGGCACCAACCAGATCGCCGCGAACGTGAATCTCTCGCTGCCGGGCATCGCGAGCGTGACATTGCGGGCGACCGTCGGCGAACGCCCGGTGGGCACAAGCTGGGTCGCGGTCGGCTCCGCTGGCGCGACGGTGCACACGGCGCAGACGCGCATTCTGCTGCAAATTCAGCTTGTGGGTTCGGGTTCGGTGTCGGTCGTCAATCTTCCGGTCTATGTCGAGATCGCATCCGGCACCGCGACGCTCAATTCGGTGTCGTGCAGCTATCCGAACGTCAACACGTCATCGGTGCAGCTTGGTGTGTCGCCGGGGATTGTCGATGCGTGGATCGGCAATGTCACGGCGGCGAACATGGCGAACTTCTCAGGCGCCGTGAATCCGCCTGCGGTGAACATCGTCAATCTCGGACTCATTCAGGTGTCGGGCCGCGCGCATGCCACGATGGCCAACACGTCGCCCACCAATGTCAACTTCAGCTATGCGGACATTCAGGCGCAGACCAAGAAGACCGTGAACACGACCAGCTTCACCTCATCGCTGACGTCGAGCCTGCTGAACGATCTGTCGTTGACCGTGAACGTCGGCCCGCTCGGCCTGTCGATCCCCGGAATTGCGCCCCTGGTCACCAGCATTATCTCGGGCGCGACGTCGTCGATCGACACACTGCTGGCGTCGGTTCTTCAGTCGCTCGGCGTGGGCTTGGGTCAGGCGGATGTGTGGGTTACAGGCGTGCGTTGCGATGGCGCGGTGCTGGTGAATTGATTCACTGAGCCATCATATGTCATGCCCGGACTTGTTCCGGGCATCCAAGTCTTTCGGAATGCGCAACAAGTCAGACGTGGATGGCCGGGACGGGCCCGGCCATGACGGTTTCCAATCTTGCCCGCCTGTACGTCGGCTGATAGTCCACAACTCGCATAGATTGCCAATTGTGCTAGATGCAGGTTGTCTTCCATCCATGTCCGACAAGAAACCCAAAAAACCGCAGAAATTGCGCGCGCGCTTGCCGCGCGGGCTCGTGGACCGCACGCCGTCCGAGATCGCGGCGACTCGCCAGATGGTCGAGAAAATCCGCGAGGTCTATGAGCGTTACGGATTCGAGCCGGTGGAAACGCCAGCGATGGAATACACCGACGCGCTTGGGAAATTTCTGCCCGACCAAGACCGGCCGCATGAACGCGTGTTCTCGTTTCAGGATGACGACGAGCAGTGGATTTCATTGCGTTACGATCTGACCGCGCCGCTTGCGCGTTACGTAGCGGAGAACTTCGACACGCTGCCGAAACCGTATCGTTCGTATCGTCACGGCTATGTCTATCGCAACGAGAAGCCGGGACCGGGTCGCTACCGCCAGTTCATGCAGTTTGACGCCGATACTGTCGGCAGCGCATCGCCTGCGGCGGATGCCGAGATGTGCATGATGGCGGCGGACACGATGGAAGCGCTCGGTATTGAGCGGGGTCAGTATGTGGTGAAGGTGAACAATCGCAAGGTGCTCGATGGCGTGATGGAGTCGATTGGACTTGGCGGCGATGAGAACGCAGGCAAGCGGCTCACGGTGCTGAGGGCGATCGACAAGCTGGATCGGCTCGGCGTTGAGGGCGTGAAGCAGTTGCTCGGCGAAGGCCGAAAAGATGAGAGCGGAGATTTTACGAAAGGTGCTGCGCTCAGCGCCGTTCAAGCTGAATATCTTGTCGCTGTCATTCAATTTCAAAGATTTCTTCCCATAGGGAAGTCTGAGGAAGTTGATGCTTGGAACGCCTCACTCGATTCGAATGAATTGGCGCAGTCTGGATTCGCCGAAATGAAGGAAATTGAGAATCTAATTTTGGCGTCTGGATATGGAGATCGCGTAAAGATCGACCCCTCCGTCGTGCGGGGACTCGAATACTACACCGGCCCGGTCTACGAAGTTGAATTGCTGCTTGAGACCAAAGACGAGAAAGGCCGTCCGGTTCGTTTCGGCTCCGTCGGCGGCGGTGGACGTTACGACGGACTCGTGTCGCGCTTTCGCGGCGAGCCGGTGCCGGCCACGGGATTTTCTATCGGCGTGTCGCGCTTGCAAGCCGCACTCACGATGTTGGGCAAGATCGATACCACGCCTGAGTTCGGTCCCGTCGTCGTGCTGGTGATGGATCGCAACGAGATCGCGAGTTACCAGAAATTCGTCGCGACGCTGCGCAGCGCAAAAATCCGCGCCGAGCTTTATCTCGGCAATCCGAAAAACAATCTCGGCGTGCAGTTCAAATATGCCGACCGTCGTAACTCACCCTGCGTGGTGATTCAGGGCGGCGATGAGAAGGCGAAGGGCGAAGTGCAGATCAAGGATCTGATCGCTGGCGCAAAAATCGGCGGCGAAGGTGATCGCGAGGCGTTTCTGCAAAAGCAGC
>JBBRGE010000151.1:0-5979 GCA_038241045.1 Hyphomicrobiales bacterium
CGAAATAATCTTGTTTAGATATTTTGAGGTATCGATAACGATCCCGTCGTTTACGGTCTGGCCGCATTGCGAGGTGCCGCCACCACGCGGCGTGACGATACGGCCGTCGTCGCGCGCAATCGCCATCGCCCGCAAGGCGTCGTCCATGCTACGCGGGATCACGATTCCAAATGGCACGATTTGATAAAACGATGCGTCGGTGGCGTAGCGCCCGAGATCGTAAGAATCGAACAGCACGTCGCCGGTGATTTCGCGCCGAAGGCGCTCCGCCACGGCACTGTTAGTTGAGGATGTACGTATGGGTTTAGGGTGATACATCGCTATTCTTGTTGCGCCGCAACCAATCGGTTTGAGTGGGTCCGATCATCGGGTTAATCCGGAGCGAAGCACAAGCGCAATACAAGTTTGAGTACCCCTGATATCAAAAAACTGGCCCGGATTTCCGATGGTTAGGGCGGCCTATAGGCGGGGAAGAGAAGTTTCGATTTTTCTAGACTGCTGGCATGCCAGAGCCTAGTTTGCGTCAAAATTTGCGGGAGCGGCCTGATGCCGAATACGACGATTCACACCGGCCGGCATTTTCTTCAAATTCCGGGGCCGACCAACGTTCCTGATCGCGTCCTTCGCGCCATCGACATGCCGACCATCGATCATCGCGGCCCGGAATTCGCGCGGCTCGGTCTTGAGGTGATCGAGAGCACCAAGAAAGTTTTCCGCACCAAAAACCCTGTCATCATTTACTCGTCATCCGGCACCGGCGCGTGGGAAGCCGCGATGGTCAACACGCTGTCGCCCGGCGACAAGGTGCTGATGTCGGAGACCGGCCAGTTCTCGACGCTGTGGCGCGTGCTGGCACAAAAGATGAAACTCGAAGTCGATTTCATGCCGGGCGACTGGCGTCATGGCGCCAACCCGCAGGACATCGAAGCGAAACTGCGCGACGACAAGCAGCACACGATCAAGGCCGTGATGGTCGTGCATAGCGAGACCTCAACCGGTGCTATCAGCGACATCCCCGCGATACGCAAGGCGATCGATAGCGCGAAACACCCGGCGCTGTTGTTCGTCGACACGATTTCGGGCCTCGCATGTATCGAATACGAACACGATGCGTGGGGCGTCGATGTCACCATTGCAGGCTCGCAGAAGGGTTTGATGCTGCCGCCCGGTCTCGGCTTCAATGCCATGTCGGAAAAGGCGCTCGCCGCACACAAGGCATCGACTTCGATGCGGTCTTATTGGGACTGGTCGGACATTATTGAGTCCAACAAAAGCGGCGCATGGCCCTACACGCCAGCGACCAACCTTCTGTACGGATTGAAAGAAGCCATCGCGATGCTGTTCGAGGAGGGCCTCGACAATGTGTTCGCACGTCACAAGCGCCATGGCGCAGCATCGCGCGCAGCGCTCAACGCATGGGGATTGCAAAACCAGTGCGCCGATCCGAAAGCCTACTCGCCGATACTGACAGCCATCGTGATGCCTGACGGCCACGACGCCGATCAATTCCGCAAAACCGTGCTCGACAATTTCGACATGTCGCTCGGCGCGGGGCTCGGCAAGGTCAAGGGCAAGGTGTTCCGCGTCGGCCATATCGGCCACTTCAACGATCTGATGCTGATGGGCGCATTGTCCGGCGTCGAGATGGCGCTCGATCTGGCGAAGGTGCCGCATCGCAGCGGCGGTGTTCGGGCCGCGATGGATGTGCTGACCGGCGGCGAGGGTGTTGCGACATCGCGTCCAAAGAGCGCGGTTGCCTGATGTGATATTTTTTGTCCGCAGTTCGCGGATATCAAACCGAAACGAATGCACCGGCGAAGCCGGGCTGAGAGACCAATAGGGAGAGACACCATGAAGACTTTTATCAAGGCGACAAGTATGCTTGCGCTGCTGGCGGCAACGCCGGCACTCGCATGGGAGCCGACCAAGCCGGTTGAAATCGTCGTGGCTGCAGGCGCGGGCGGTGCATCCGACCAGATGGCGCGCATGATGCAGGCGGCCATTCAAAAAAATAACCTAATGAAGCAGCCGATGATCGTCACGCTCAAGGGCGCGGCCTCGGGCGCGGAAGCATTGCTTTATATGAAAGGCAGCGACGGCGATCCGAACAAGGTGCTGATCGCCTATTCGCTGATCTACATGCTGCCGCTGTCGGCGAAAATTCCATTCGACTGGCGCGAACTGACGCCGGTGTCGGTGATCGCGATGGATCAGTTCGTACTGTGGGATAATGCCGAAGGCCCGAAGACGGTGAAGGATTTCATCGCCGCCGCAAAGGCCTCTAGCTCGCCATACAAAATGGGCGGCACCGGATCGAAGCGCGAAGATCACGTCCTGACCGTGTTCATGGAAAAGAAGACCGGCGCGAAGTTCTCCTACCTGCCTTACAAATCGGGCGGCGAGGCAGCGACCCAGCTCGTCGGCAAGCACACCGAATCCAACGTCAACAACCCTTCGGAAAATCTCGAAGTGTGGCGCGCCGGTCAGGTGCGCGCGCTGTGCGTGTTCGACAAGGAGCGCATCGCCTACAAAACCAAAGTTACCGACACGCAGTCGTGGAACGATATTCCTACCTGCAAGGAAGAAGGCCTCGACATGCAGTATCTGATGCTGCGCGCGATGTTCCTGCCCGGCAAGGTGAAGCCGGAGGAGAAAGCGTTTTACGAAGACCTGTTCAAGAAAGTCACGCTGACCACCGAGTATAAAGAATACATGGAAAAGCAGGCACTCAAGCCGGTGTTCATCACCGGCAAGGACATGCTCAAATTTCTTGAAGACGACGACAAGGTCAACAAAGACCTCATGACGGAAGCGGGCTTCGTCGCGAAATAATTCACTCCCGCATTCCTGACGCCGCTTCGGCCGGCGTCAGGATTTCTTCTCTCCTGATTGTCCGCGAGCCCCATGTCCAATTCCGATCTCGAAATCGTCGTCGACGATCCCACCGCGCCCGAGCCGGATTCGCCGGCTGTCACGAATGTGCGAACGGTCGAACTCGCCACCATGGTTTTGCTGTTCGCGCTTGCCGTCGTGCTCGGCTACGACAATTGGCGCACCGGCGCGTCGTGGGATTCGACGGGGCCGCAGGCTGGTTACTTTCCATTTTATTTGTCGATCATTCTTGCCGGTGCGACGCTGTTCGGCTTCGTGAGCGTGTTGCTCAAATCTGACGCCGGCATCGAGACATTCGTCACCCGCTCACAATTGCGCCGCGTCATGCAGGTGTTTGTGCCGACGCTGCTGTTTTGTCTCGCCATGCAGTGGCTCGGGCTCTACGTCGCGAGCTTTCTGCTGATCTCTCTGTTCATGGTGTTCGTCGGCAAGATTGCATGGTGGAAATCGCTTCTCACCGCGTTCATTTTCGTCGCGATCATGTTCGGCACCTTCGACATCGCCTTCGACGTCATCATGCCGAAGGGACCGCTCGAAGCGGCGTTCGGGCGGTAGGGGATCATGGAAGCATTCGGTTTACTGGCGCAAGGCTTCGCGGTTCTCTTCACCTGGAAGATTCTCGCGCTGATGATGGTGGGTCTTGTGCTCGGCATTTTCGTCGGCGTGCTGCCAGGTCTCGGCGGGCCGAACGGCGTCGCGATCCTGCTGCCGCTGACATTCACCATGGACCCGACATCCGCCATCGTGATGCTGTCGTGCATCTATTGGGGCGCGCTGTTCGGCGGTGCCATTACGTCGATTCTTTTCAACATTCCCGGCGAGGCGTGGTCGGTCGCTACCACCTTCGACGGTTATCCGATGGCGCAGCAAGGCAAGGCCGCCGAGGCGCTGACCGCTGCATTCACCTCGTCATTCATCGGCTCGCTGGTCGCCGTGCTGCTCATTACATTTCTGGCACCGAGCATCGCCGGCTTCGCGCTGAAATTCGGGCCGCCGGAATTTTTCGCGGTGTATCTTTTGACGTTCTGTTCGTTTGTGGGATTGGGGCGCGAAGCCAAGCACAAGACCGTCATCTCAATGGCGCTGGGATTGCTGCTGGCGGGCGTCGGTCTCGACACCGTGTCGGGACAATTGCGCATGACGTTCGGATCGAACGATCTGTTGCGCGGAATTAATTTCCTCGTCGCGGTGATCGGCCTTTTCGGCATCAGTGAAATTCTGCTGACAATGGAAGAGCGGCTCGCTCTGCGCGGCCATGCGGCGCGCATCAGCCTGCGCACCGTGCTGAGCGTGTGGAAAGATCTTCCGAGATACTGGGCGACGTTGTTGCGCTCATCAATCATCGGGTGCTGGCTCGGCATCACGCCGGGCGGCGCCATTGCGGCCTCGTTCATGGGCTACAATCTCGCCAAGCGTTTTTCCAAGGACAAGGATTCATTCGGCAAGGGCCGCATCGAAGGCGTGTTCGCGCCGGAAACCGCCGCGCATGCGTCGGGGACAGCCGCATTGCTGCCGATGCTGGCGCTCGGCATTCCGGGATCGGGCACGGCGGCTATTCTGCTCGGCGGTCTGATGGTGTGGGGACTCAATCCCGGTCCGTTATTGTTCGTCGAACATAAGGATTTCGTCTGGGGATTGATTGCGTCGATGTATCTCGGCAACGTCGTCGGCCTCGTGCTGGTGCTCACCACCGTGCCGATTTTTGCATCGATCCTTCGCGTGCCGTTCGCGGCGATTGCGCCGATGATCGTGGTGTCCTGCGCTATCGGCGCCTACGCGATCCAGAACGCGATGTTCGACATCTGGCTGATGCTGGGTTTCGGCGTCGTCGGCTATGTGTTCAAGAAAATCGGAATTCCGCTGGCGCCGTTCACGCTGGCGCTGGTGCTCGGCAGCCGCGCCGAGGATGCGTTCCGGCTTGCGATGATCGGGTCGGAGGGAAGCCTCGGCGTGTTCTGGTCGAACAGGCTGGTCGGCACGATCACCACGCTGGCCATCGTGCTGCTGTTCTGGCCGGTGATCGAAAAAGCCTTCGCGGGGATCGGGCGGCTGCGTCCGGCGCGCGCGTCGTCGTGATCGCCCGCTAGGCTTTCTCCGCGCTTTGAATCTTGCAAGATCCCTGCGCGGTATCCTGGTCGATGTAGGGAAACTTCGTTTTCTTGAAGGTCTTTTTGGTTTTCGCCTTCACGGTGACGGCGACGTTTTGTGTCGTCTCGATTTTCTTTCCGGTCGCCTTCATCGCATAATCGCAGCGCACGCGAATGTCCTTGATGGCGAAGTCGTTGCGATTGTCGATGGTCACGTCGGCGGTGCCGATGTTGTTGCTGCCGGCCTTGCGCCACAGGTCGATCACGAACGTCACCTTGTCGGCAGTCCCTTCGGCTGATGCGACGCTGCATCCCAAAACCAATGCTGCGAGTGTCGAAGCGAAGATCTTGGTCATGAGGCAATCCTGAAAATTGGCGTGAAAATTGAGGTGAAATTAGACGTGAAAGTTGACTTGGGCCGAAGCCATTGAGCGGCGGCGTTTCGAAGCTACTATAGTCGTCCCGTAGATGACCCCGCAACGGCATGAGACGAGAAATCGATGGATGATATCTGGCGCCTTTCCGCTTCCGACCTTGCCCAAAAGATCAAGGCTCGCGAAATTTCAGCGCGCGAGGCAACGCAGGCGGCGCTGTCGCGGCTCGACGCCGTAAACTCTGCTATCAACGCGGTGATTGATCATCGTCCCGAGGACGCGTTGTCGCAGGCCGATGCCATCGACGCGAAAATCGCCAACGGCAGCGATCCGGGCCTGCTCGGCGGCGTGCCGGTCACTTTAAAAGTGAATGTCGATCAGACGGGATATGCGACGACCAATGGCGTGAAACTGCAGCGCGACTGGATCGCGAAGTCCAACAGCCCGGTGGTGGATAATCTTCTCAAGGCCGGCGCCGTCATTGTCGGACGCACCAACACACCGGCATTTTCGTACCGCTGGTTCACGACAAATCTCCTGCATGGCGATACCAAGAATCCGCGCGATCCCTCGATCACGCCCGGCGGCTCGTCGGGTGGCGCGGCCGCAGCCGTGACATCCGGCAT
>JBBRGE010000152.1:0-5973 GCA_038241045.1 Hyphomicrobiales bacterium
CTGGGTTAGCTAATCGAAGTCGCTTTGCGAGGCCCCAATGACACCGTTTCCACCGCAACTTCTCGCCGGCTACCACACCTTCGCGTCACAGCGATTGCCGACCGAACAGGCGCGCTATCAAGAACTTTCGCGCGTGGGCCAGTCGCCTGAAACGATGGTGATCGGCTGTTGCGATTCCCGCGTGTCGCCCGAAGTGATTTTCGATGCCGGTCCTGGCGAATTGTTTGTGGTGCGTAACGTCGCAAACCTCGTGCCCCCATATGCGCCAGATGGCGGTGCGCACGGTGTTTCGGCAGCACTGGAATTCGCAGTGCAGGTTTTGCGCGTGAAGCACATCGTTGTGCTTGGCCACGCGCAATGCGGCGGTGTCCGCGCATTCATCGACAAGATCGCGCCGCTGTCGCCGGGTGACTTTATCGGGCGGTGGATGTCATTGTTCGTCAAGCCGGGCGAAATTGTCGAGCAACGCGAGCAGGAATCGATTCAACAATTCGTCACGCGAGTTGAAAAGGCGGCGGTGCTGCGCAGCCTTGAGAACCTCATGACGTTTCCCTGCGTTGAAATTCTTGTCGGGCGCGGAAAGCTGCAACTGCACGGCGCCTATTTCGGCGTCGCCGAAGGCTCATTGTCGGTGCTCGACGAGGATACGAATGAATTTCGTCGCGTGACCGACGGCGCGCTCGTGCCCTAGTGCGGGTCTTTGCCGCCGTGATCCGCCAAGCGGTCGGACCATACGATCAGCAACGTCGATACAACAAAAACGAGGTGCACGCCCGCGAGCCAGCCGAGTTTACGCACGTCCAAGGTCGAATCGAAATTCATGAAGGCCTTGAGCACCTGAATGGCGGAGATCGCCACGATCGACGCAAGCAGCTTTTGCTTCAGCCCGGCGAAATCAACCTTGGTCATCCATTCCGGCCAGTCCGGATGTCCACCCGGATCGATACGCGACACGAAGTTCTCGTAACCGGAAAACACGACAATCAAAATCAGATTTCCTGTCAACGATACATCGATCAGCGACAGCACGCCGAGGATAATGTCGGACTCTGACGCCGACGGCGCATGCAGAATGAATTCGAACAGAAGCAGCACGAACTTATAAAGCAGCACCGCAAGGCTGACCACGAGACCGAGATAAAACGGCGCCATCAGCCAGCGGCTGTTGAACAGCACCGTTTCCAGCACATGTTCGGCGCGCTTCAATGACGGATTAGCCCGGTATTCCGAGGCTTCCGGAGGCTGTGAAGGCGTTTTTGCCATCTATTCGATGCCTTCTCAGGCCGCCTTCTGCTTGGCCTTGATCAGCTTGCGGTTGATGAGGCATTCGGCGATCTGGATCGCGTTCAGCGCCGCACCTTTGCGCAGATTGTCCGACACGCACCACAGCACGAGGCCGTTTTCGACCGTCGCATCTTCGCGAATGCGGCTGATGTAAGTGGCGTCTTCGCCAGCCGCCTCATAAGGCGTGACGTATCCACCGGGCTCGCGCTTGTCGATCACCAGACAACCCGGCGCGTTGCGCAAAATATCGCGCGCTTCGTCCGCCGAGATCGGGTTCTCGAATTCGATGTTGACTGCTTCGGAATGGCCGACGAACACCGGCACCCGCACGCAAGTGGCGGTCAGCTTGATTTTGGGATCAAGAATCTTCTTGGTCTCCATCATCATCTTCCACTCCTCCTTGGTGTAGCCATCCTCCATGAACACGTCGATCTCGGGGATCACGTTGAAGGCGATACGCTTGGGGAATTTTTTGTTGACGATTTCGCTGTTGGTGTAGACCGACTTGGTCTGCGAAAACAGTTCGTCCATCGCATCCTTGCCCGCGCCCGACACCGACTGATAGGTCGAGACAACCACGCGCCTGATCGTGGCATGGTCATGCAGCGGCTTCAGCGCGACGACGAGTTGTGCGGTCGAGCAGTTCGGATTGGCGATGATGCCCTTCTTGGTGAAGCCCGTGACAGCATCCGCGTTCACTTCCGGCACGATCAGCGGCACGTCCGGATCCATCCGCCACGTCGATGAATTGTCAATTACCACAGCGCCTGCGGCTGCGATCTTCGGCGACCATTCCTTGGACACCGCGCCGCCCGCCGACATCAGACAGATATCGACATCGCCAAAATCGTAATTTTCAAGCGCTTTGCATTTCAGGGTGCGGTCGCCATAGGAGACTTCGACGCCCATGCTGCGGCGTGACGCAAGCGCCACCACCTCGTCAGCCGGAAACGCGCGTTCGTCCAGAATGTTGAGCATTTCCCGGCCGACATTGCCGGTCGCTCCGACCAGCGCCACCTTGTAACCCATCGTTGACTCTCCGAAGCAAAATGCCTCTCCGCCATCGCCTGCGGAAAGGAAAGAGGGGCGCTTCTATGCGAAAAACGGCCCAAATACAACGCAGAAGCGGATTTAACGCGAATCTAGCGCGTGGCCGTTGCATGCGGAATTAGTTTGGCGGCAAACGGTACTTCAAGACATGAAAATTTGCGCATGAACCCGATCGTTCTCGATCAGCCCGCTTTGGACCGATCCGGTGTCCATCCGGCGCTTCTCACTTTTGCAGATGAATGCAGTGCCGTTTTCGTGCGCATTCTGGCTTACGTCTGCGGCCTCGCCGTTCTGACGACGATCGTTGTGGACCTGTTCGCGTCGGTGCCGGTCGGTGCCGCGATGCAGCCGCCACCCATGCCGGGCTGGGCCACCGCCAGCCGCCCGCACCCGGCCTTCGCCATCAGCCAGCTGGATTTAACCAGCAGAACAGACGCTTATGAGATCCTGAGGCATCCCGATGGCGGCCGGAAAGATATTCTGCGCTGGGCGGCCACGGCTTCCGAATTGCCGACGGCAGAAATCGAGATTTACCGCCCTGGTTCTGAACTCGATGCCTTCGCGGCGGCCGATACCGATCTGGCCATGCGAATGGGGATGCGAAATGCCGGTGAGGCCGAGACGGCTGGTGTCATCGACACCAAATTCGGACCCATGCCTCTGTTTCGTTTCGGCGGCAACGACATCGCAAAAGGCCCATCGCTGAAAGCTCCTGCCTGCATGGGTTTTGCCAAATCCTTCGACAATCCCAAGCTGCGGATCAGCGGCTGGTCCTGCAAGGGCGATTCTCCCGCAGCCCAGCGCGCGCACCTAAGCTGCACGCTCAATCGCCTCACGCTGCTGTCGGCCGGCAACGACCCCAAGATCGCGGAGTTGTTCGCCCATGCCGAACTGCGACGAGCCGGTTGCTCCGCCGGCAAAGTCCCCGCCGCCGACTGGGTCAACGGGCCGCAGGAGCCAAGCCTGCGCGGCCGAATCTAGTGGCGAATACCCCCTAAATCCCTGTCTTTCATGAAACATTTTGGCACCTCCCGCCGTTATTGTCGGCGGGTGTGGCTGGTTTGGCCTTGTGGCACCACGACCCAAACGGCTAAATACGCCCAACATTTGAGATTTCCGCGAGGATATGATGGCTTTGAAAGATATGGTCGCCCACATCGGCCGCGCGACAACTCTGGCGGCGGCAGTTGCGATTGCGGCGTTGAGCCTCGGTGCATCGGATGCGAATGCGCAGCAGACCAAAAAGAAATATGCGCGCACCTATTACGGGCCTTCGCAGGGCGATAAAAACCCGAACTATTCCTACATGTCCGGACCGCGCACCCGCGTTTACGTGACGCGCCGCTCGTGGCTCGATGCCGGCACCGAAGTGCTGCCGGGTGAGCGCAAGTTCAGCGACTACGCCTATCCGCCCGGCTACTCCTACGGACAGACCATCGACCGGTTTAACACGAGCCGCAAACCCTTGAGCGACACGCCTTACGATCTCGGCGCTAACCCCACGGCCTTACCGCTTTACTGAAGCGAAATCAAAACCTTAATCGCACACACGCCCGGATTTCGCTCCGGGCGTTGTCGTATGGCCAAAAGGTGACGGACTTGGAATCGAATGGCCAGAATGTGTTGGCGCGCGCACATTGAACCTTGGCAAAAATCCCGCCGTCTAATGCTCATCCGAGTGGCGATTCACGCTTTTGCATCTTGCGCGGGCGGCGCTCCCCTCTAGACTTTGCCGCAGACTTTTCCGATTTGACCGACAAATTTTTTTTGAGGCTCGGCTGTGTCGATGCGGCCCATTATTCTAGCACTGGCGTGTCTCGTTGCGGGGTCGATAAGCGCGTCGCGCTGGTGATCGGCAATTCGGCGTATCATAACGTCACGCCGCTCACCAATCCCACCAACGACGCAGCCGCGATGACGGCAACGCTCAAAAAAGCTGGCTTCGAGATCGTCGATTCGCGCCGCGACCTCAAAGCCAATGAAATGAAACGTGCGTTGCGCGATTTCTCCGACAAGGCGCGCGACGCCGACGTGGCCCTGATCTATTACGCAGGCCACGGCATCGAGATCGACGGCACCAACTATCTGATCCCGACCGATGCGACGCTGGAGCGCGACATTGACGCGCTGGATGAGGCCGTCGCGCTCGACCGCGTGCTGACCGTGATGGAGCCTGCGAAGCAGCTGCGCCTCGCGATCCTCGACGCCTGCCGCGATAATCCGTTCAACAAGACGATGAAGCGCACCATTGGGTCGCGTGCCGTCAGTCGTGGTCTGGCGAAAGTCGAGCCGACCAGCCCCAACACGCTGATCGCATTCGCGGCGAAAGCCGGATCGACCGCGTCCGATGGCGACAGCAAGAACTCGCCGTTCACGGCGGCCCTCGTCAACCACATCGCCAAGCCGGGCCTCGATCTGCGCAAGGCCTTCGGTTTCGTGCGCGACGACGTGCTGAAAGTCACCAACAACAAGCAGGAGCCATTTGTCTACGGCTCGCTCGGCGGCAACGATGTGTCGCTGGTGCCTGCTGCGCCGACCGCGACGCCTGCCGCAACCGACAACTAAGCATTTATCCAGCGCGCTTACGAACTGGCACTCCAGGTCGGCAGCAAAGCGGTGTGGGATTCTTTCATCGCGAAATATCCATCGGGCCTTTACACCGAACTCGCAAAAGCCCAGCGCGACAAACTTGTCTCCGAGGTCGCACGCGTTGCCGCCACCGAGAAAGCCAAAGCCGCGCAGGACGAACAGATACGGCTCGCCATCGAGGGCGCGAAAAAAGCCGAGCAGGAAAAAGCTGCTGCGGACGCATTGAAAGCGGAGAAGCAGCGGGTCGCTGCAGAGTTGGCGAAGAAGGCCGAGGACGCCAAGGTCGCCGAAGCCGAAAAGGCCAAGGCTATCGAGATCGCAAAAACCGAAGCCGAGAAGAAAACAGCAGAGCAAAAAGCAAAAGACGACAAACCCGTCGGCCCGGTTGCGGCACTCACACCGGACCAGTCTGCGCCTAAACCTGACGCGCCGGTCGCGGACGCCGATATTCCGAGGGCATTGCAGATCGAGCTTCGACGTGTGGGCTGCAACACCGGCGCCGCCGACGGCAACTGGAACGCTGCGGCGCAAAAATCGCTTGCGCTGTTCAACAAGAGCGCAGGAACGAAGCTCGATGTGAAGCTCGCCAGCGCGGATGCGCTCGATGCCGTGAAGGGCAAGACCGCGCGGGTGTGTCCGCTGATTTGCGACTTCGGCTACAAGGCGGACGGCGAGAAATGCAGCAAGATCGCGTGTCGCGCTGACTATGAAGTCGGCGATGACAACGCCTGCGAAAAAATTGAAGTGAAGAAGAAGCCTGCAGCACCCGTGGAAAAGCGGGATGAACAAGCGAAGCCAAAGTCGACGGAATCAAAGCCTCCCGTCAAGAATGTTGAGGCGCTCTATACGAAATGCAACGCAAAATATGGCGCGGCTACTGGCCTAGGGACATCGTCAGGTTCTGCTGTATCTGCATCCAGATTTAGCCAGATTGAAGGTTGTGTTGCGTCGGGTGGCCGGTAGAACAATGCGGAATGGTCGCAACCCTCCATTGTGTTGCAGTTCTCTTGGATATTACTTCGCCAATACATCCAGCTCCGAGACAATCGC
>JBBRGE010000153.1:0-5966 GCA_038241045.1 Hyphomicrobiales bacterium
ACCTTCGCCCATCACGAAACCGTCGCGATCCCGGTCGAAGGGACGCGAGGCGCGCTGCGGCTGGTCGTTGAAATTTGTCGAGAGCGCGCGGGCGGCGGCAAACCCTCCGAGGCTGACGCGGTCGATGCAGGCTTCCGCGCCGCCACAGATCGCAACATCCGCTTCGCCTGATTGAATGAGCCGCGCGGCATCGCCGATAGCCTGCACGCCTGCCGCGCATGCGGTGACCGGCGCGCCGAGCGGACCCTTGAAGCCATGACGGATTGCGACCTGTCCGGCAGCGAGATTGACCAGGAATGACGGCACGGTAAACGGCGACATCCGCCGCACGCCGCGCTCATCCGCCAGACGGACCGCATCCGCAATGGCAGGAAATCCGCCGATGCCGGACGCGATGATGGTTGCGGTGCGTTCCTTGTCGCGCGCGCTTTCGGGTTTCCATCCGGCTTGCGCGATAGCTTCATCCGCAGCCATCAGGGCAAACAGAATGAAGCGATCCATTTTTTTCTGGTCTTTGCGGGGAGCAGCGCGGTCCGGATCGAAACCAAATTCCGGGTCCTCGATAATATCCCGCACCACGCCGCAGGCTTTCGCGGGCAGATCGCCGACGACATTGTCCGAGAGCGCACGAATACCCGATTGCCCAGCGAGCAGACACGACCAGTTGCCTTCCACGCCGCAACCAAGCGGGGAGATCGCCCCCATGCCGGTGACGACGATGCGCCGCGTCGAGGGGTTGCGCTTGACGTTGTTCATGTCGTCACCACTGGCGCGCCGGATGCCGCGCAGGTTTGCGTCAATGAAGTTTGCGTTCAATCGCAATCGCGGTTGCTTCACCGCCGCCGATGCACAGCGACGCGATGCCGCGCTGGAGATTGTTTTTCTCCATCGCGTAAAGCAGCGTCACGATGATGCGAGCGCCGGTCGCGCCGATCGGATGACCAAGCGCGCATGCACCGCCATTGACGTTGAGTTTGTCGCGCGGAATGCCGAGGTCTTTCGCTGCCGCCATGGGGACCACCGCGAAGGCTTCGTTGATCTCGTAAAGATCGACGTCGGAGGATTTCCAGCCAATTTTTTCGAGCAACTTGCGGATCGCAGGGATCGGCGCAGTGGTGAACCAGTCCGGAGCCTGACTGTGCGTGGAGTGACCTTTGATCTCGGCCAAAATGGGAAGACCTTCACGCTCCGCAATGGAACGGCGCGTCAGCACCAGAGCCGCAGCACCATCGGCATTGGCCGACGAAGCCGCCGGCGTGATGGTGCCGTTGGCGCGGAACGCCGGCTTGAGGTTCGGAATTTTTGCAGGGTCCACCTTCATCGGATGCTCGTCGTTTTCAACGACGCGCATACCGGCTTTTTCCTTCACTGAAATCGGCGCGATTTCGTTCTTGAACGATCCGTCCTGAATGGCGGTGCGCGCGCGTGTCAGCGTCTCGATGGCGTAGTCGTCCTGATCCTTGCGCGAGAACTGATAGGCTTCGGCAGCGGCTTCGCCGAAATCGCCCATCGAGCGCCGGCTCTCATAGGCGTCTTCGAGGCCGTCCATCAGCATGTGGTCGATGATACGATCATGGCCGACGCGATAACCGGCGCGGGCTTTCTGCAACAAGTATGGCGCATTGCTCATGCTCTCCATGCCGCCCGAGACGACGATGTCGGCCGAGCCCGCGTTGATGATGTCGTGCGCGAGCATCGTCGCTTTCATGCCCGAACCGCACACCTTGTTGATGGTGGTGGCACCGGTGGCGTCAGGTAGCTTCGCACCGCGCGCTGCCTGTCGTGCTGGAGCCTGGCCCTGACCGGCAGGGAGCACGCATCCCATGAACACTTCATCGATTTTGTCGGGTGAAAGTTTCGCGCGTTCAAGTGCTGCGCTAATGGCGTGCGATCCCAGTTGATGCGCGCTGAACGACGACAGATCGCCCTGAAACCGTCCAAGCGGCGTGCGAACGGCGGACACGATGACGATGGGGTCGGACGCTGATGCAGACGATGACATTTGAACATCTCCCGTTACCGGCGCGCAGGGCCAGCGGTCGTTTACATGATAAGTATCATATTAATACTGACAAGGATTGCAATCCGCGATCCGGATATTTTCTAACTTGAATCGACGCAGGGCAGGCGCGGGCCGTTTTAAACGGCAAGCGCGCAGACCTGCGCATGAGTTTTTCTCGTGCGCGGCATGAGTTATTTTCGTTAGCTATTTTCGCCGGTCGAGAAACGCCTGCATGTGCTGCTGCGGCTCGCCGGTGAGGTAGGCCTGCCCGAATGCCTTGACGCTGATCTCGACCGATTGCGACAGCGGCAGTTCTTCCCATTGTTTGAGCAATGCCTTCTGGTTGCGCATGGCCTGCGGCGCGCATTCGCAGATCGCCTTTGCGGCTGACGCAATGGCCGCATCGAGTTCGGCAACCGGTACGACCTGTTCGACGAGCCCCCAGTTCAATGCAGTCGGCGCATCTATCGTGGCCGCCGTCAGGATCAGCCAGCGCGCGCGGCCCCAGCCGATCAGCTGCGGCAGAAGGGCCGCGTGAATCACCGACGGGATTCCGACTTTGACTTCGGGCATTGCGAACTTCGCGTTGTCTGATGCAATGCGCAGGTCGCAGGCGGCTGCGACTTCCAACCCGCCGCCGAGACACCAGCCTTGAAGTCGCGCAATGACCGGCACCGGAAACGACCGTATTGCATCGCAAACGTCACGCAGCCCCTTGATGAAAGTTTCCGCCGAAGCCTGATCGAGCGTCGCCATCTCCTTGATGTCCGCACCGCCGATGAAGCTTTTGGTGCCGGTGCCCGCTAGCACCAGCACACGAATATCCCTGTCCTTCGCCAGCGCCGAAAACGCTTCGCAGAGGCTTCGATTGACGCTTGAGTTCACAATGTTCAGCGGCCCGGCATTGCGGATGAACATATGCACGATGCCGCCTTGGTGGCGTTCGATATCGCAATGGTCGTTGATCTTCTGCATGACGTTTCCGGGCTAAGGAACGGCGATGGTGCGCGAGCGTAATCGCTTCGTCAATTGCAGCGCATGGCAGCTATTTTGGCATCGAATGTGCAACTGCGAACAATGCAATCTGCTATGATATGACCCGTAACATATGATGAGGCGGCGATGCGCTATTCCAAAGAGCACAAGACCGAGACCCATGCGCGGATCGTGAAGAACGCGTCGGTGCTGCTGCGCGAGAGGGGCGCGGATGGGATCGGTGTCGCCGGGTTGATGAAGGAAGCCGGCCTCACGCATGGCGGCTTCTACGCACATTTCGAGTCGCGTGACGCGTTGATCGGCGAGGCGTTCGCGCATGCGATGGATCAGACCACACGGCGCTGGCGCAAGCGTGCCGAACAGGCGCCGGAAGGGCAACGTCTGGCGTCCGTGGTGAACGGCTATCTCACGCCAAGCCATCGTGATGATGTTGGCAACGGCTGTGCGCTCCCGGCACTTGGCGCCGAAGTGCTGCGCGCCAATCCCAAAACGCGCAAGGCTGCGGCGTCGAAGCTCGAAGACATGATCGACATGATTGCCGATCAGATCCCCAACGCGGGATCGAAGACCGCGCGGCGTGATGCCATTGCTGCGCTGTCGACCATGCTGGGTGCGTTGGTGCTGGCGCGGATGGCGGGAATCGGCGATGTCTCCGCCGAAATTCTTGCTGCAGGGCGTCATGCCGCGTTGAAGGCCGAAACTGCGCCGAAGCCTGCGAAGGGCAAATCGGCGGCGAAACGCGGCTCTTAGCCTTACGCCTGAAGACCCCGGCATTGCCGACGCTTTAACCCCGCATTGGTGGCGGTCGAGCTGTGCGCAGAACCCCGTTCCATTGCTCGGGGAGAGAGTGCTAGAACGCTCAAAACAAGCAGTCTGGGAGACAGCGCATGCGTTCCATCGGGCATTTCATCGGCGGCAAGGAAGTCAAAGGCACATCGGGCCGGTTTGCCGACGTGTTCGAGCCGATGACCGGCGAGATTCAGGCTCAGGTTGCGCTTGCCTCCAAGGCCGAAATGCGCGCGGCGGTGGAAAACGCCAAGGCGGCGCAAGTCGAATGGGGCGCGACCAACCCGCAGCGCCGCGTTCGCGTACTGATGAAATTCCTCGAACTGGTCGCGCGCGACAATGACGCGCTGGCCGAATTGCTGGCACGCGAACACGGCAAGACAATTCCCGATGCGCGCGGCGATATTCTGCGCGGCGTCGAAGTCGTCGAATTTGCCCTCGGCATTCCGCAACTGATGAAGGGTGAATACACCGAAGGCGCCGGACCCGGCATCGATCTCTATTCGATGCGGCAACCATTGGGCGTCGTCGCCGGCATCACGCCGTTCAATTTTCCCGCGATGATCCCGATGTGGAAATTCGCCCCCGCGATTGCCTGCGGCAACGCATTCATTCTCAAACCATCCGAGCGCGATCCGGGTGTGCCGATGGCGTTGGCTGCGCTGATGTTGGAGGCGGGATTGCCGCCGGGCATTCTCAATTGCGTCAATGGCGACAAGGAAGCGGTCGATGCCATTCTGGACGATCCGGATATTCGCGCCGTCGGCTTCGTCGGCTCCTCGTCGATCGCGCAATACATCTATGAGCGCGCGGCGCAAACCGGAAAACGCGCGCAATGTTTCGGCGGCGCAAAAAACCACGCCATCATTATGCCGGATGCCGACATGGATCAGGCCGTCGATGCGCTGGTGGGTGCAGGCTTTGGCGCGGCGGGCGAACGCTGCATGGCGATTTCCGTCGTCGTTCCCGTCGGCAAGACCACGGCGGATCGTCTGATGGAGAAAATGATTCCGCGCGTTGAGAGTCTCAAGATCGGCCCTTCGATCGATCCCAACGCGGATTTCGGTCCACTCGTCACCAAAGCCGCACTTGAGCGCGTCAAGGATTACGTCGAGGTCGGCATCAAGGAAGGTGCCACGCTCGCCGTCGACGGACGCGGCTTTAAGATGCAGGGCTATGAAAAAGGTTTTTACATGGGCGGCTGTCTGTTCGACAACGTCACCAAGGACATGCGCATCTACAAGGAAGAAATTTTCGGACCCGTGCTGTCGGTGGTGCGCGCCAAGGATTACGACGAAGCGCTGGCGTTGCCGTCCGACCATGATTACGGCAATGGCGTTGCGATCTTCACCCGCGACGGCGACGCCGCGCGCGATTTTGCAGCACGCGTGAATGTCGGCATGGTGGGCATCAACGTGCCGATCCCGGTGCCGGTTGCCTACTATACGTTCGGCGGTTGGAAGAAGTCCGGCTTTGGCGATCTCAATCAATACGGTCCCGACTCGGTGCGCTTCTACACCAAGACCAAGACCGTCACCTCGCGCTGGCCATCCGGCGTCAAGGAAGGCGCGGACTTCTCGATTCCGACGAGCTGACGGTGAGCATAATCTGAAAAGTGGATACCGGTTTTCCGCAAGATCATGCTCGCATTGTAGATAGGCGCCAGATGCAGTTCGCGCTCACCGAAGATCAGATCGCGGTTCGCGACATGGCGCGCGAATTTACAGCCGAGAAGATCGCGCCGTTCGCGCTGAAATGGGACGAGGAAAAATTCTTTCCCGTCGATACCATGCGCGAAGCGGCAGCACTCGGCATGGGCGGCGTCTATATCAAGGACGATGTCGGCGGCTCAGCGCTGACGCGTTTCGATGCGGCGCTGATTTTCGAAGCGCTGGCGACCGGATGCCCAACAGTGTCGGCGTTCATCTCCATCCACAATATGTCGGCATGGATGATCGATCATTTTGGCTCGGACGAACAGCGCCGCAAATGGCTGCCGCACCTGTGCTCGATGGAATTGGTCGCAAGCTATTGCCTGACCGAGCCGGGGTCAGGTTCGGATGCGGCGGCGCTCTCGACACGCGCGGTGCTTGACGGCGACCATTATGTGCTCAACGGCCAGAAACAGTTCATTTCCGGCGCCGGCAAGGGCGACGTCTATGTGGTGATGGTGCGGACCGGC
>JBBRGE010000154.1:0-5959 GCA_038241045.1 Hyphomicrobiales bacterium
GGTCAGGTGCGGCGGCTGATCGATGTCGCGAAGTCTCACGGCTGCGAGGACCGATTGCGCAAGGGTCTCGCCGACACGCCGATTGCATCCGTGGGACCAGTGGTGTCGGATGAACTGCGTGCGAATGGTCTGCACACCGACATTTATCCTGCCAATGACTCGTTTTTCATGAAGCCGCTCATCAGCGCGATAGCTTTGAGCCTCAACAAAAATCCGCCGCGCGTGGCAAAATGACTACACTCCCCCTCTCCCATCTGCGCGTGGTCGAAATCGGATCGGGCGATGCGCTGTGCTATTGCGGTAAGCTGTTCGCCGATTTCGGCGCGGAGGTTATCAAGATCGAACGGCCCGGCGGCGATCCCGACCGCCGCATCGCGCCGCTGGTCGATGCCGGCGACGAGACGCATGAGAGCATTGTGTTTGCGTGGCTCAACACCAACAAGAAAAGCGTGATTTCGGATTTGGACAAGCCAACCCACGCCGCGCGCATCAAGAAGCTGCTCACGACGGCCGACCTGCTGCTCGACTCGCGTCATCACGAAAACATTAAAAATTCCGCGCTGTCGCATAACGAATTGCGGCGTGATGATCCGGGTCTCGCCATCACGGCGCTGTCGTGGTTCGGCGAGCATGGTCCTTACAGAAATTATCACGTGACGGATTCGGTCTGCCGCAGCCTGGCAGGCTTGGTCAAACTCGTCGGCCCGGTCGAAGGCCCGCCAGTATTGCCGCGCGACGGACAAATCGGAGTCGTTGCAGGTCTCACCGCGTTCATCCCGACGCTGGCGGGATTGTACGGCTTTGAGCATGGCGCGCGGCGCTTCGCGGTCAACGCGCTCGAAGCGTTGTTGCAGATCAGCGAATTCGATGTGGGATTGGCACTGGAGTCCGGCTTCACCCGTCCGCGTGCGGGCATCAATCGTTTCGGGCGCGGCTATCCGTCGGGAAATTTCGCCACCAAACACGGCTGGCTCGGCGTGACCGTCGTGACGCCCGCACAGTGGACAGCGTTCTGCACCATGATGGAATTGCCGGAGCTTGGCGCCGATCCGAAATACAACATGACCATCGGCCGCTTCACGCATGCGGACGAACTCAAGGGAATCATCACGCCGGTGCTGATGAAGCGCACCGCGCAGGAGTGGTTCGAAAAGGGAATTGAGCTTCGCATTCCGCTCGCGGTGGTACCGGACATGAAAGAACTGCTCGCGCAGGACGTGCATCGCGCGCGCGGTGCGTTCGGCACCGTGACGATTGGCACGGCGTCGTTCGAAGGCCCGGTGCTACCTCAACATCTCACACGCGCGTTGCCCAAACCGAATGGACCGGCACCCTTGGCTGGCGAAACCGGACTGTCGTCGTTACCGCCGCACACACGCGCCGCGACGCGCGCAGCCAAGCCGAATGATGCGTTGCCGCTGAAAGGTTTGCGCATCGTCGATCTCACCATGGGATGGGCCGGGCCGCTGGCGACGCGACAGATGGGCGATCTCGGCGCAGACATTATCAAAGTCGAGTCGTGCCTATATCCCGACTGGTTTCGCGGCACTGATACCCGCCCGCCCTATCACGAGGAGCGCGTCTACGAAAAAGCCTACTGGTTTCAGATGAACAACCGCAACAAGCGCGGTATCACGCTGGACTTGACGCAGGAAAAAGGCCGCGCGCTGCTGCATCAGCTGATGAAAGACGCCGACGCCGTGATCGACAATTACGCCGCCGACGTGATGCCGCGTCTTGGGCTAGGCGTGAAGGATATTTTGAAAATCAATCCGCGCCTCATCGTCGTCACCATGCCGGCGTTCGGCATGAGCGGCGCATGGAGCGGCGTGCGCGCGTATGGATCGACCCTCGAACAGGCATCGGGATTGCCGTCCGTCACCGGAAGTCCCGATGATCCGCCGACGATGCTTCACGCAGCCATCGGCGATCCCGTCGGCGGACTGAATGCAGCGGCAGCCTTGTTGCTCGGCTTCATGCATCAGCGCACCACCGGCGAGGGTCAACACATCGATCTGTCGCAAGTGCAGTGCATGTTGCCGCTGGCCGCACCTTCGATCCTCGAACAATCCGCCACCGGCCAAACAAGTCCGCGCATCGGCAATCGGCATCCGCGCTTTGTGCCACATGGATGTTTTCCCTGCGCGGGCATCGATCAGTGGATCACTTTATCGGTGCGCAGCGACGCGGAATGGAAATCGCTCTGCAAGGCGATGCGGCGTGATGATTTGGCGCAGGATGCCTCGCTCAAGACCGCAAAGGGGCGTCGCAAGGACGAGGACCGTATTGACGTTGCGATCCGGCAATGGCTCGCCGATGTGCGGCCCGATATCGCGATGACCACGTTACAAGCCGCAGGCGTTGCGGCCGGTATCGCGAAACTGCCGCAGGACCTCGCGGCCGATCCGCATCTGTTGAAGACCGGACACTGGCAGCCGGTCGAGCGCGCATTCATGGGGCCGCATCTGGTGCCGGGCGTGGCCTATCGGGAAAGCGACGCTCATCTGCCCTACGCGATCGAACGCCTCGCGCCGACTCTCGGCCAGCACAATGGTGAGGTGCTGAAGGAGTTGCTCGGTCTGAGTAACGAAGACATCGCGCAGCTTGAGCGCGACGGCATCATCGGCACCGTGGCGGCGAAGGCGAAAGTGGCGACAAAAAAATCCGGTTGATTGAACCCGACGCGCCTGCTTCACGACACATTACTCCACGCTAAAAAGGAATAAGAAAATGCAAATCGTTCTGCCGATTGTGATTGCTATGATCGCGGGCGTCAGCATCGTCACGCAGCAGGCGCTGAACAACAATCTTCGCTTCGCGCTCGACTCCACAGTGTGGCCAGGCTTTATCAGCTATTTCGTAGGTCTGATGAGCATGGTGGTGTTCGCCATCGTAATGCGCGAGCCGTTACCATCTCTCGGCGTCATGTCGCGCGTGCCGTGGTGGGCGTGGAGCGGCGGATTTTTCGGCGCGGTGTTTATCGCGATTGCGATCTTTCTTGTCCCGAAACTGGGCGCCGCAACTTTCATCGCGCTGTTTGTGGCGGGCCAGTTGCTGGCCTCGCTCGCCTTCGATCATTTCGGATGGCTTGGCCTTACCGTGCGCCCGATCGATGCGACGAAACTTCTTGGTGCAGCGTTGCTCGTCGGCGGCGTCGTGCTAATCCGGCGTTAGGCGCGTTCATTGAGGAACGCCTGATACGCGAGCTTAATGCCGTCTTTGAGCGACGTCGTCGCGCGCCAGCCAAGTTTCGCCAGCCGACCGACGTCGAGCAATTTGCGCGGTGTGCCGTCGGGCTTTGATGCGTCGAATTCGATCTTGCCAATATACCCGACAGTATTGGCGACGACCCGCGCGAACTCGGCGATGGTGATGTCCTCGCCGGTGCCGATGTTGACCAATTCGTCCGACGAATAGGTTTTCATCAGATGCACGCAGGCATCCGCCATGTCGTCGACATAAAGAAACTCGCGGCGCGGCGTGCCGGTGCCCCACACCACGACGCTCGGCGCGCCCGTCTCTTTGGCTTCGTGAAACCGGCGAATGAGTGCTGCGACAACGTGGCTGTATTCGGGATGATAATTGTCGCCGGGGCCGTAGAGATTGGTCGGCATGACATTGATGAAGTCGCTGCCATATTGCGCGCGATAGGCTTCCGCCATTTTCATGCCGGCGATTTTCGCAATCGCATAAGGCTCGTTGGTCGGCTCCAGCGGACCTGTCAGCAGTGAGTCTTCGCGCAGCGGCTGCGTGGCGAGCTTCGGATAAACACACGACGAGCCGAGGAACATCAGTTTTTGCGCGCCATTATTATGCGCGGCCTGAATGACGTTGGTGGCGATGACGATATTCTCGTAAATGAATTCACCGCGAAGCGTATTGTTGGCGACGATGCCGCCGACTTTTGCAGCTGCGTGAAACACAACCTGCGGCTTGTTCTTTGCAAACCACGCATTCACCGCGGCCTGATCGCGCAGATCGACCTCGCCACGCGTCGCCGTGAGAAGTGTGACATTTTCGCGCGCAAGCCGTCGTACCAGCGCACCGCCCACCATGCCGCGATGACCCGCGACATAAACGGTCTTGCCTGTCAGGTTGAACGTGCCGGCCATCGATGTGCTCATGTTTCGCAGAATGAAACTGGCCGACAATAGCTGCTCACAGCAGGTGCAGCAAAGCGGGACAATTTCCTATCATGCCCTTATCAGCGCGAGCAAATTAAGCATGTGCGCAGCATTCGATGGGTCTGCGGGCTTGCGGCATTCAATGGCTTGGACCACAATCGCCGGACGAAATGGCCGTGAACGGTACGGAATGAAAAATCCCGATCGTTCTTCACCACTGCGGCTGTTCTCATAAAGAATTCAGGGAGAGAAACCATGCGTAAACTGATTATGGCTGCGGCCGTTGCACTTCCCATGCTGGGCAGCGCGGCATTGGCCCAGGACACTTTGAAAATCGCTTACATCGATCCGCTGTCCGGCGGCGGCGCCAGCGTCGGCGAAATCGGTCTGAAGACTTTTCAGTATCTCGCCGAAGAAGTGAACGCCAAGGGCGGCATCGGCGGCAAGAAAGTCGAGATCGTTCCGTTCGATAACAAAGTCAATCCGCAGGAAAGCCTGATCCAGGCGCAAAAGGCGATCGACGCCGGCATCCGCTACATCACGCAGGGCAACGGCTCGTCGGTGGCGGGCGCATTGATCGAGTTCGTTTCGAAATACAACGAACGCAACCCCGGCAAGGAAGTGCTGTTCTTCAACTACGCAGCCGTCGATCCGTCCTTCACCAACGACAAGTGCAGCTACTGGCATTTCCGTTGGGATGCGAATTCAGACATCAAGATGGAAGCGCTGACGAACTACATGAAGGGTGAGAAGAACATCAAGAAGATCTATCTCATCAATCAGGACTATTCGTTCGGTGAATCGGTCCGCACCGCAGCCATCGCGATGCTGAAAGAAAAGCGCCCCGACATCCAGATCGTCGGCGACGAAAAGCATCCACTGCTGAAGGTTCAGGATTTTGCGCCTTACATCGCCAAGATCAAGGCTTCGGGTGCCGACAGCGTCATCACCGGCAACTGGGGTCAGGATTTCGCGCTGCTCCTTAAAGCCGCAGCCGATTCAGGCCTGAAGGTGAACTGGTACACCTATTACGCAGGTGGCACCGGCGGTCCGACCGCAATCAAGCAGGGCAACCTGAACGATCAGGTTTTCCAGATCGCGGAAGGCTATGCCAACATTGACCACAAGGAATCGCGCGATTTTGAAACGGCACTCCGTGCGAAGTACGGTTTCAGCCTGTTCTATCCGCGCGCAGTCAACGAAATGCGGATGTTCAAGATCGCCGCTGAGAAGGCCAAGTCGATCGAGCCAGCCAAGGTTGCGGCAGCACTCGAAGGCATGGACTACGAAGTGTTCAACGGCGGCAAGGGCACCATGCGCAAGGACGACCACCAGTTCTTCCAGCCAATGTATATCGCCCAGTTCGGCGAGCTGAAGAACAAGGAGCCGTTCGATGAAGAAAAGACCGGTTGGGGCTGGAAGGGTGCGGCAAAGATCGAAGCCGACGCAACCGTCCTGCCAACCACCTGCAAGATGACCCGTCCGTAACGGATCGCATCGAGGCTGCGTCCGCCGGACATTTCGGCGGGCGCGGTCGTCATCTTTTCAAGTTGACGTTCTTCAAGTTGCAGTGGGGGTTGGGGTCACGTGCTTGAGCTTGTCGTCATTTCAATTCTGAACGGTGTTCAGTACGGGATGCTGCTGTTCCTGATGGCGAGCGGTCTCACCGTCATCTTCAGCATGCTCGGCGTGCTGAACTTCGCGCATGCGAGCTTCTACATGCTCGGCGCCTTCTTCGGATTCCAGATTGCGGTCTGGTTCGGCTTCTGGCCCGCGCTGCTGATTGCGCCCATTCTTGCCGGATTTATCGGTGCAGGGGTTGAGCGCTACGGCCT
>JBBRGE010000155.1:0-5937 GCA_038241045.1 Hyphomicrobiales bacterium
TCAACTCGCCGCACGGCAAGAACCTGCTCGGCGCGTTTCATCAGCCGGTGCTGGTGGTTGCCGACACATCAGTGCTCGACACGCTGTCGCCGCGCCAGTTTCGCGCAGGCTACGCGGAAGTCGCAAAATATGGCGTGCTCGGCGATGAGGCGTTCTTCGCATGGCTGGAAGCGAACCATTCCGAAATTATCTCCGGCGGCGCGGCGCGCGAGCACGCGATTGCCACAAGCTGCCGCGCCAAGGCGGCGATCGTCGCGCGCGATGAGCGCGAGACCGGCGAACGCGCGCTGCTCAATCTCGGCCACACGTTCGGGCATGCGCTCGAGGCTGCGACAGGATTTTCCGATCGTCTGTTTCATGGCGAAGGCGTTTCGGTCGGCATGGTGCTGGCGGCGGAATTTTCCGCGCACTTGAAAATGATTGCGCCGTCGGATGCCGAGCGCGTGCAGCGCCATCTTGCCTCGGTCGGCTTGCCGACGCGTATGCAGGACATTGCGGGTTTTCAGCAGGAAGGGCTCGGCGATGCCGACGCACTGATGACGCTGATGGCGCAGGACAAGAAGGTCAAGCGCGGCCGGCTGACGTTCATTCTTCTGGAGAAAATCGGCAAGGCGGTCATCGCCAACGATGTCGATGCACCGACGGTACGCGGTTTCATTGCCGAAAAGCTCGCTCACAAACCGGGTCGATAGATTCTCATGAATTGGCTCTATTTCTCCATCGTCATCGCACTTCTGTTCGTGTCGGCGTTTTTCTCCGCGAGCGAAACCGCGCTCACCGCGTCATCGCGCGGGAGCATGCTGCGTTTGCAGAAGCAAGGCAGCCGCCGGGCCGGCATCGTGGCTTATCTGCTGAATGCGCGCGAACGGATGATTGGCGCGCTTCTTCTGGGCAACAACATCGCCAACATCGGCGCGTCCGCTTTGGCGACCGGATTGTTCACCGCATGGTTCGGCGAGGTGGGCGTGTTGTACGCAACCGCCGTGATGACGGTGCTGGTGGTGATTTTCGCCGAAGTGCTGCCCAAGACGATTGCGATCAACGCGCCCGATAGAGTCTCGCTGCTGGTCTCTCAGCCGATGAAATTTCTGGTGATCCTGCTCAGCCCTATACTGAACGTGATCGAGATCATCATTCGCGCGCTGCTCACGATCCTGCGAATACCGGTCGGCGCCAATCGGCCGCTGTTGTCGCCGACCGAGCGGCTGCGCGGCGCGGTCGATCTCATTCATCACGAAGGCGGCGTGGAGAAGCACGATCGCGACATGCTGGGCGGTCTGCTCGATTTGCAGGATCTGCAGGTGTCGGATGTCATGGTTCATCGCACCGAGATGGTGATGATCAACGCCGATCTTCCCGCCGAAGAACTGGTGCGCGAGATGCTGGCGACCGAATTCACCCGCATTCCGCTATGGCGAGACAAGCCGGAGAACATCGTCGGCATACTCCACGCCAAGGATTTGCTGCGCGCCATTCGGGTTGCCGACGGCGATATTTCCAAGGTCGATGTCAATTCGATTGCGCTGCCGCCGTGGTTCGTTCCCGATCTGCGCCCGTTGTCCGAACAGCTTAAAGCCTTCCGCCGCCGCAAGACGCACTTCGCTCTCGTGGTCGATGAGTATGGCGAAGTCGAAGGCATGGTGACGCTGGAAGATATTCTGGAGGAGATCGTCGGCGACATTTCCGACGAGCACGACATCGAAGTCGCGGGCGTGCGTGCGCAGCCGGACGGCTCGGTGGTGGTTGATGGCTCGGTGCCAATCCGCGATCTCAACCGCGCGATGGACTGGCATCTGCCCGACGAGGAAGCCACAACGGTCGCCGGATTGGTGATCCACGAGGCCCGCTCGATTCCCGATCGCGGGCAGAACTTCACCTTCCACGGGTTCCGGTTTCGCGTGCTCAAGCGCGAACGCAACCGGATCACCGCACTGCGCATCGTGCCGTTGCCGCGCGAGGCCGAGCCGTTCGAGAAAAAACCGAAAGCCGGAACGGCGTTCTAGCTATCTCGGCGAGGGGTCAATGCTTGCATGCTTCGGCGGGCGCGGGGCGGCGGCTGTCTTCGCCGGGCGCGTAAGTGTGAAGCGCCAGCGCATGAATCGGTCCCGCAAGTTCAGTCGCCAGAAGCGCATTTATCATGCGATGACGGTCGATTCGGGTCTTTCCGTCAAAGGCCTTCGATACGATATAGACTCTGAAGTGCGTCTCACCGCTCGGGCTGTGGCCCGCGTGGCCTTCATGCAGATGGGATTCGTCCACCACATCAAGACTTTCGGGAACGAAAGCTTCGCTCAACTTTTTTGTGATCTGATCTTTTGCCGTCATGATCTGCGCAATATCGCGCGTTATTGGCTCAGGTCAACAGCCGTTTCAATTGCGATTCACTCACGCTGCGATGTATAGTCCGCGACCGCGAAATATTCGCGTCAATTTCTGAAACTTCGAGCAAGGCTTCGTCTTATTCATCATGGCCATCGACTCATCCAAATTCTTCGACAGCATCCGCATCAAGCCCAACAAGCTGAGCGCCAAGCAGCAGGCCGCTGCGCGCGAAGAAGCGATCATGTGCGAGGTCCCCGGCTGCAAGAACAAGGGCGGCCATCGCGCCCCCAAGGCGCGCGGCAATGAGCGGGAGTACTGGCATTTCTGTCTCAATCACGTGCGCGAATACAATCAGGGTTACAATTTCTTTCAGGGCATGGCGCCTGACGCGGTCGCCAGCTACCAGAAGGATGCGCTGACCGGACATCGTCCGACTTGGAAGATGGGCGCGAACGGCGGCAAGAAGGGCAAGGCGGCCGATATCCAGATGGAAGGCGCGACCGATCCTTTCAAGATGTTCGATGAGATGAACGGCCGCAATCGCTGGCGCGCGAATTCAAGCGCGAAAGCCGAGCCGAAGGCAGAGACCCGCAAGATATTCAATGCCGAGAAAAAGGCGCTGATCGTGATGGGCCTCGGCCCCGATGCGACGCTGGAGACCGTGAAGGCGAAATACAAGATGCTGGTGAAGCAGCATCACCCGGATGCTAACGGCGGCGACCGTTCCACCGAAGATCGCCTGATCGAAATCATCAAGGCGTATAATTATCTCAAGACGGTTGTGCGCGAGGTTTAGGCCGCGCCGATTTGCGCCCTTTGTTCGCTGGCATTTTCTTCTGCCTCGCGTGATAGGTCAGCGCCAGCCCGATGCAGTGGCGCAGCGCTTTCTCCGGAATTTTATCGCCTGCCCTGAACAGGATGCTGCGATTGCCGCCGTAGTCCATTTGCGTCGGATAAAGTTCGCGGAATGTTTCGACCAGATTTGTCTGGCAATGAAAATACATCGCATAGCCGTCGTCATCTTTCAGGCGGTCGATGCGGATAGTGCTGCCGCTTTTCGATTTCGTGAGATAGCTCGGCTGTCCCCATTTCAGGGTTTCTTCGATCTTGCCGACACCATCGAGCGATTGCGCTGTCTCGAAAATCAATCTGCGCAATGCAATCAAGGTCGCGCGGGTATCGCCGGCATAGGAATTGAATTTGGCGCGGACGCTGGCGGTCGCAAACGGCGGCTTGATCCCGGCAAGCGTTACTTTCGGCCTTGATGTGCCCGTCATTGCGGCGTCGGCGCCGCACGTGCCTTGCGCCAGTGATAAACCGCCCACGAGATTGCGCCGATGGCGATAATGCCGCCGACCAGCGGCCAGCCGTAATGCTTCACCTTCGCGCCCCATTCCTCGACGGCGGAGCCTGCGAGTACGCCGGGCAGCACCATCGCGGGCGCCCAAAGTCCGACGGCAAAAATATTCACCGCGAAGAATTTCACCGGCGGCATATTCAACGCCCCGGCCGTGATCGGCACGAAGGCGCGCACCGGCGGCACGAAGCGCGCGAAGAAAACAGCGAGCGTTCCGTATTTGTGGAAAAAGGTTTTGCTCTCTTCGACAAGTTTGGGATATTTCGACATCGGCCAGGCGTGCAGCACGCTTTCCTTGGAGCGATACCCGATCAGGTAAGCGATGCCGTCGCCGATCACCGCGCCGAGAAATGCGGCCGCCAGCACCGGCGCGAGTTTCAGATTGCCGCTCGGCACCAGCGCGCTCAATGCGAGGATCACGGTCGAGCCCGGAATGATCGAACCGAAAATGGGAATAGCTTCAAGAAACGCGGCGAGAAATATCGCGGTGTAGGCTGACAGGGCATGAAGGGAGACGAAGGCAATCAGATCGTTCAGATAGGCTTGCACGCAGGCTTCCGATGCTGTCGCAGAACGCTTTCATCTTCCCGATATGTATAGCTGAATTCTCTTCACGCGCGCAGTTGGCGGCCTTTTCGGCGCTACGCCAATTCATCGCGAAAACATGATTCTTGAGATGGTTCCTGGCAAAAAGTTGCGTCCCAGAGGGTTCGCCGCAGAGCAGACCTTCCAAACTTGCCGAAATGGCCTATCTTGATGATATCACAGTGGAACTTTGATCAGCCTGCGGGCTTCTGCCATTGGCATCGGTCTGCTAGGCTGACATTTGTATCCCCAACTGCAGCAAGCACGCATGTCTCGCGTACATGTCTTGTTCAAACGTCTGGTGTCGGGATCGCCCGAGACCACGGAGGACTAATGACCGCCGCCGCCACCGCATCGCCCGACATCACGAATCTGCCCGACATGAAGGTGTCGGTGCGTCAGGTGTTCGGGATCGACAGCGACCTTGAAGTTCCAGCCTATTCCAACGGCGATCCGCACGTACCAGACGTCGATTCGGATTATCGCTTCGACCGCGCGACCACGCTGGCCATTCTGGCCGGCTTCTCGCGCAATCGCCGCGTCATGGTGACGGGCTATCACGGCACCGGAAAATCCACTCACATCGAGCAAGTCGCCGCACGGCTGAACTGGCCTTGCGTGCGCGTCAATCTCGACAGTCACATCAGCCGCATCGATCTTGTCGGCAAGGATTCGATCGTTGTGCGCGACGGCAAACAGGTCACCGAATTCCGCGACGGCATTTTGCCGTGGGCGCTCCAGCACAACATCGCGCTGGTGTTCGACGAATACGATGCCGGCCGCCCGGACGTGATGTTCGTGATCCAGCGCGTGCTCGAAGTCTCGGGCCGCCTCACGCTGCTCGACCAGAACAAGGTCATCAAGCCGCATCCGGCGTTTCGTCTGTTCTCGACCGCCAACACGATTGGCCTCGGCGATACGTCGGGCCTCTATCACGGCACGCAGCAGATCAACCAGGGTCAGATGGACCGCTGGTCGATCGTCACCACGCTGAATTATCTGCCGCATGACGAGGAAGTCGAAATTGTGCTGGCGAAAGCCAAGCATTATCGCACCGATCAGGGTCGCGACATCGTCAACAAGATGGTGCGGCTTGCGGATCTCACCCGTAACGCATTCGCCAACGGCGATCTCTCCACCGTGATGTCGCCGCGTACCGTCATCACATGGGCAGAGAACGCCGAGATTTTCGGCGAGATCGGCTTTGCGTTCCGCGTCACCTTCCTCAACAAGTGCGACGAGCTTGAGCGCCCATTGGTCGCCGAGTTCTATCAGCGCTGCTTCAATGCCGAATTGCCGGAGAGTGCGGTCAACGTCGCGCTGAGTTAATCAGGGTTCATGACGACCTCGAACATCAAGTTCAAGACTGGATCGAAGGAATCGCCGACCGAGCCGTTCAAGCGCGCGGTGACGTCGTGCCTGCGCGCCATCGCAAAGCAGCCTGAGCTTGAAGTGACGTTCGCAGCGGAGCGGCCCGGATTGTCTCCCGGCAAGGCGCGATTGCCTGAACCTGCGCGCAAGCTGACCCGCAAAGATGCCGCCATCGTGCGCGGTCATGCAGATTCCATCGCGCTTCGCATTGCGTGCCACGACGCAAAGATTCATCGCAAGCTCGCGCCCGGCAATCCGCAGGCACGCGGCGTGTTCGATGCGATCGAGCAGGCGCGGGTCGA
>JBBRGE010000156.1:0-5926 GCA_038241045.1 Hyphomicrobiales bacterium
TTATGAACGGTTGCACCGAGATTGCGATCCGTCTCACGGTCCAACCCAAACAGATATTCCACCGTGACCGAAATCTCGGGCCGTTCGAAAAGGTAGCGTTTCCAGCTCCTTGACTTCAACAATGTCGGCGATGCTCTTCCAGTCCGGTATGCGTACCCTGCGCTGATAGCGGCATCGTGCGACTTCAACAGCCCGTTGAGCCGTTCTAGCGCGCCCAATATCAATCATGAACTGGAGACACTTGAACAGGTGTCCATCGGAGCTCAGCACGTCTTGAACACGCTTACGCGATATTTGCCCATGAAGATTTCCTTTTTTCATGAAGCACGGATCGATCGTCGCTGTGTTGAGTTACATCAAATTCCGGGATCGACGTTCGGATAGTTTTCACCCCCGATGGGGATTGTCATCTTCCTGTCAGCAACAAAGTCTTAACGGTGCACCTCCCTTCGTTTGGACGCGGTTGGAATAGAAGCAGGTGGCCTGTGCGAGCGGGCGGATCGGGAAATGGTCATGGCGGGTGAGGGAGGAGAGTCTGAGGGGGAGCCTTGGCCGCTTGGCTGTTCCTGGAGTGAGGCAAACCAGAGCTATAATTTTGCGCTTTATTCCAAGCACGCAATCGCAGTTACGCTTCTGCTGTATAACGATCGCGACTTCGCCGTCCCGACCCGCGTTCTGCCCTTCGTATTTCCCCGCAACAAGACCGGTCGGGTTTGGCACCAGCAGGTTTCTTCGCGACAAGCCGACGGAGCCCATTATTACGCCTATCAGGTCGATGGCCCCTTCGATCCCGCTCATGGAGACCGTTTCGATCGGGACAAGATCCTGCTTGATCCCTACGCAAAAGGCGTTTTCTTTCCGCCCGCTTTCAGCCGCGAGGCGGCGATCGGCGCGGGATCGAACGCGGGAAAGGCGCCCCTTGGCATGTTGCCCGATCGATTGGCCGCGCCGCTCTTAGGTCGGCCGCGAGCGCCGCGGCATGGCCATGATCTGATAATCTACGAGATGCATGTGCGCGGCTTTACGCGCCGCGCCAATTCGAACGTTCGCGAAGAGGAGCGCGGGACCTTTGCCGGTGTGGTCGCCAAGATCCCATACCTGAAGGAACTGGGCATCACCGCCGTCGAGCTGTTGCCTATCCAGCAATTCGAGCCGTCTCAAGGCAATTACTGGGGCTACATGACACTCAACTTCTTCTCGCCGCACGCCCAATACAGCGTCGTCGGTACGCCGGACGGCGCGCTGGACGAACTTCGCTGGATGGTCGACGAGCTCCACAAGGCGGGCATCGAAATCCTGATCGATGTGGTCTACAATCACACGGCGGAAATGGGCAATGACGGTCCGACCTATACGTTCCGCGGCATTGACAACTCGACCTACTACGCCTCGTCACCGTCGGATCTCTCCAGTTATCGCAACCTCAGCGGTTGCGGCAATGACTTGCGAACCACCCATCCAGCGGCGCGCCTTTTGGTTGTTGACAGCCTCCGCTATTGGGCGACATCGATCGGCGTCGATGGTTTCCGCTTCGACCTCGCTTCGATCTTCGCGCGCAACGAGGACGGCACGCTCAATTCAGAAGATCCTCCCATCATCTCGGAGATCAGCGGCGATCATCATCTCGCCGAAGTCCGGCTGATTGCCGAGCCGTGGGACGCCCAAGGCGGCTATCTGATGGGACGCGCCTTTCCGGGCAGGTCGTGGTCGCAATGGAACGACCATTTCCGCGACACCGCACGCAGCTTCATCGGAGGCGAAGGCGGTGTGGTCGGCGATCTGATGACCCGACTTTACGGCAGTACGGACCTTTTTCCCGACACCCTGATCGATGCGGATAGGCGCTATCAAAGCGTCAACTTCATCGATTGCCATGACGGCCTTAACCTCTGCGATCTCGTCAGCTACACCAACGAGGCGCAGCGCAGCTGGAATTGCGGTTACGAGGGCACCCAAAATGTTCCGACCGAGGTTGCCGCGGTCCGAAGGAGGCAGGTCAGGAACTTCTGTTGTCTCCTGATGCTATCGAACGGCGTGCCGATGTTCGTGGCGGGTGACGAGTTCATGCACACGCAAGGCGGAAGCCCGAACGTCCACGATCAGGACAACGAAACGACCTGGCTCGACTGGGACCTGACCACAAAAAATGCCGAGATCCTGCGTTTCTTTCGCTTGATGATCGCCTTTCGCAGGGCTCAGCCCATGATCGCCCGGAGCACCGGTTGGGGAGCCGACTGTAGCTGGCATGGCTTCGATGGCGATCCGGACCTGAGTAACGCTTCGCGCTCGATCGCCCTGCATTTGCGTGGCGCTTCATCGGGCGATGCAGACATCTACGCCATGTTCAACGCTCATTCGGATGAGCTTGACTTTAGATTGCCGACGACTTCGACTTGGAAGCGCGTCGTCGATACGTCGCTGGAAAGCCCATGCGACATCGTGGAAGAAGCAGAAGCTCCGTCGCATGGTGGCGGATCGTACCGCTTGGGGCCACGCTCAACAGCGGTGCTTCTATCAAACGCACCAGCTTAAAGTGGACTGCGGCTCCCATCTTCACCTGGACCGGCTGTTACGTCGGTGCGCATGTTGGCCGGTGCGATGCAATGTGCGACGTCAATCACGTGTCATTGGCGATCTGCTGAAGGCCGCGACCGCAGCCTCGGAATTCACAAAAATCATATGCCTGCCCATTCGATCAGCGAGACCAGCTTGCTCAACCATGAGCAGCGAACGACTGTTTAGGTCGGCTAAGCCAAACGTCACGCCGCGCTCCCTTAACAGGATTTGCAACTCTTCCAGCTTTGCGACCCCCGTACTGTCGAGCAAGTTTATGGCTTCAGCGTCTAGAACGAACCATCTGCTGTCCTCGTCCAAGGCATCCGCAATTTCGATCACCCGACGCTTGACGTAATCGGCGTTGAAGAAGATGAGAGCGTCCTGCAGGACCACTATGGTTAGTCCGGGAATCGCCCGAGCCTCTGGATGTCGGTGCAATTTGTAGAGTCCCGGTTTGCCCTCGATTTGACCAAGGTGCGCCATTCGAGGTCGCGACGCGAGCCACAACAAATGAGCCAAGGTCGCGGCAATCGCAAGGAACACTCCTTGCAGCACGCCTAAAACCACGACGCCGAGAAGTGTCGCGATTGCGAACCCGAACTCCGGCCGACTGATGCGGTGAATAGTTCTCAGCTCCGGCAAATCGATCAAGTCAATAGCGGCCGACACGAGAACTGCGCCAAGAACAGCGATTGGCAAATAGGCAAGCACATTTCCGATGTAGAGTACGGCTCCAGCCAGTGTGGCTGCAGCGATTAAGCCCACAAGCTGTGTTTTTCCTCCAATCGCATAGTTTACGGCAGTGCGCGAGTTGGCTGCGGTAACTGGAAAACCGCCGAACAAGCCGCTGGCAACATTGGCCGTGCCGAAGCCGATCAATTCCTTTCCCGCATCTACATCATTGCCACTCTTCGTCGCAAAGCTGCGCGCAGTCACGATGCCCGATCCGAAACCGACTATCGCTATTGCAATGGCACCTTCCAGAAGATCCAAACTGGCAATAGCGTCGAGCGTCGGGACAGTTAAGATGAAGGTGATTGGCGGCAGGTTCCCGATCACCGTTACCCCGTTGGACGCCAGTTCCAGCGCATACGACAGTGCTATGGCCGCAACGATCGCTATTACGGGGCCCGGCGCACTCGGTTTTGCGTGCCGTAGTATTCGCAGAAAAATTAATGCCCCGATCCCAACCAGCAGGGTCGGTACATGTGTTTCGCTGATTTTCGCCGCGTACTCCACGATGGGTCTTACGAGGCCTTTCGATTCAATCTTGACGGTGGTGAGGCGTGTGATCTGGCCGATTATCAGGCTGATCGAAATGCCTGCCAGAAAGCCGACCAATATCGGACGTGATAGGAAGTTCGCGACGAAGCCGAGTCCTAAGGCTCCTGCAACAAAGCAGAGAATGCCCACTTCCACTGCCAATACCGTTGTAAAGGTAACGCGGTCGGCTGCAGTGGCGGCACCCAGGGAAGTCAGAACGCTGGCAAGCATGATGCAGGTCGCCGCGTCGGGTCCGACGATGAGTTGTCGCGACGGTCCGAACATCGCATAGGCGGCAAGGGCCATGATGGCGGCGAAAAACCCCACCTCAATGGGCAAACCGGCGATCGCCGGATAGGCGATCGCCGACGGGAGCGATACTGCTGCTACGGACAAACCGGCAGCCAAATCTGACTTGAACCAATCGCGTCGATAATCAAGCAGTTGCGCTACGATCGGTAGCTTTGCCGAACGAATTGAGACTGCCATGACACTGACCTTGATACGTCGCACACGGAGTCTTGGCAGGTAACGATTGCCACACTTAATATTTGGCTAGCTCAGTATCTTTCATCAACGAAATTCCTGTTCTTCAACGTCGCTTGATCATCGAATTTTCCCTTACTCGAGCGCTTCGGCAACTTGACCTTGGGCCGGGTTACTCTCTTGGTCGGAATTTGGCTGAGGATGTGGGAGATGCAATTGAGCCGCGCCCGCCGCTTGTCATCGGAACGCACAATGAACCACGGCGCGTGCTTGCTGTCGGTCATTTTTAGCATCATGTCGCGCGCCCGCGAGTAATCGTACCAGCGATTGTACGATTCGATATCCATCGGACTCAGCTTCCACTGCCGGAGCGGATCCTCGATGCGGGCCTCAAACCTGCGCTTTTGCTCGTCCCGGCCGACTTCAAGCCAAATCTTGATCAATATGAGGCCGCCGTCGGTTATAAATTGTTCAACCGGCTGACAAAGCTCCAGGAAGCGTCTGCACTCCTGCTCCGTGCAAAATCCCATGACGTATTCAACGCCGGCTCGGTTGTACCAGCTGCGATCGAAGATCACGATCTCTCCGGCGGCCGGAAACCGTTCGATGTAGCGCTGTATATACATCTGAGATTTTTCGCGATCGGAAGGGGCCGGGAGCGCGTTAACGCGAAAAACGCGCGGACTGACTTTATCGGTAAGAGCCTTGATCGTTCCGCCCTTGCCGGCGGCGTCCCGTCCTTCGAATACGATGACGACGCGCAGGCCCTTCTCTTTCACCCAATCCTGCAGCTTGCAGAGCCGAACCTGCAGCTTTTGCAATTCACGCTCATAAGCCTTGCGCTTCATCTTCTCGGGAGGATGATCGTTTGCTCTTCCTTTCGCCTCGCCGATATCTCCGCGGCTTTCCTTGAGCGTCATTGAAATTGCCTTTCAAATGGCTGGCTCGTTTGGAGATGGAGACTATCTCGACTCCATACGCACAGCGGCGTGGATCGCTTCCGAGACCACAGGGTGGACCAACTGACTCAGTTCCAGCTCAGCGTCATACCGATGTCGCCTGGCCTGTCTCCGGTAAAATCGACGATTTCGGCCCGCAATTTGTATCCACGCGGCTGGAAGTATTTAGCCCAAGCTTCATAGAGCTCTTTTGGCAGCCCCTGCAGGGTGCTTTCCCAGCCTCGTTCCCCCTGATTGATTGCTCGGCCATGATCGCTGCAGAGGTCGCTTGGAAAGCGAATTATTTGAACTTCGGTTTTCCCGTTGCGCACGGCGCGCTCGATGATCACCACCGCTCGCTTAATTCGCTCTGCGTCCGATACGCCAGACGGCCTCTCCAACTGTTCGAGAAGCTTTCGCTTTTCGGCTTCGGCCTTGTCGTTCTGGCGCGCCGCCTTTTCGGCTTCCTCCGCCTCGCTGATAGCGATCCGCTTCATGAAATCTTTTGCATGTGGCAACAGGTTTTCAGGTTTGGACGGCATGACTTCCTCCATCAACCAGTGCTCCCGAGACGGAACATGTTAAACCAATTTTTTCGGCGACGAAACATGCTGCGGCAAAATGGCCACCATCCCAGCGACCGTCACCCCCGGGATAACCGTCGAGCTCCGCGACAATTGATG
>JBBRGE010000157.1:0-5923 GCA_038241045.1 Hyphomicrobiales bacterium
AGGATGTTCATGAACCCTTCGAGGTTGGCGTCCGCATAGGCGAAGGGATTCTCGATCGAGTAACGCACGCCCGCTTGGGCCGCAAGATGAATCACCACAGGAAACGTGCGCGTGGCGAACAACGATTTCGTCGCAGCACGATCCGCCAGATTGAGCTTGATGAAACTGAAATTCGGATCGTTCTTCAGAACGCTGAGACGCGCTTCCTTAAGCTTCGGATCGTAATAGTCGTTCAGACTATCGATGCCCATTACCTTTTTGCCGGCCTGCAGCAGCCGCTGCGCGACATGAAAGCCGATGAAGCCCGCCGCACCCGTCACCAATATGGGTCTGTCAGCCATCACAGACGCCACAATTCAATGTCAGCAGGTTTGGTCGCGCGGTCGAGTTTGATCTTCACGTCGAGCACGAGACCCGTGCCGCCGGTCAAAAGGTTTTCGATCATCGGCCAGCCTGCGTCCAGATATTCCTTGTGCGCAACCGCCATGACGATGGCGTCCGCCGGCTTGAGAGCGTCGAGATTAGTGAGCGTCACGCCGTATTCATGCATCGCGTCGGCGGGGTCCGCCTGCGGATCGGCGACCTGCACTTTCAGCCCGAACGATTCCAACTCGCGGATCACATCGACGACGCGCGAATTGCGGGTATCGGGAACGTCTTCCTTGAAGGTGATCCCGAGCACGGTGACGATACCATTGCTCACTTTGCGCTTGAGCAATCCGCGAATGCATTCGCGCGCGATGCGCTGGCCCATGCCGTCATTGATGCGACGACCCGCCAAAATGACTTCCGGGTGATAGCCCGCCTTCTCCGCGCGAAACGTCAGGTAATAAGGATCGACGCCGATACAGTGACCGCCGACCAAGCCCGGCTGAAACGGCATGAAATTCCATTTGGTGCGCGCAGCCGCCAGCACGTCGCCGGTATCGATATCGAGCGCCTGAAAAATTAGCGACAGCTCATTCATGAACGCGATGTTCAAATCGCGCTGCGTGTTCTCGATCACTTTTGCGGCTTCCGCCACCTTAATGGACGGCGCGCGGTGAATCCCCGCAGTCACAACCGAGCCGTACACATCGGCGACGATATCGAGCGTTGCGGCATCCTGCCCAGACACAACTTTCATGATGGTCTCAAAGCGATGTTGCTTGTCGCCCGGATTGATGCGCTCCGGGGAGTAGCCGACTTTGAAATCGCTGCCGGCTTTTAATCCGGAAATCTTTTCCAGAATTGGCAAGCACTCTTCTTCGACCGCGCCTGGATAGACCGTCGATTCATAGACGACGATGTCGCCTTTCTTCAGCACACCACCGACGCTGCGCGAGGCCGCGAACATCGCACCGAGATCGGGACGCCGCGCCGCGTCGATAGGCGTCGGCACCGTGACGATATAAAAATCGGACGATGCAAGCGCCTTCGCGTCACCCGTAAAGGTCAAAACCTTGTGACGGAGGTCACGCGCTTCGACTTCATGGGTGCGGTCATGACCGGATGTCAGTTCCGATATGCGCTTGTCATCGATGTCGAAACCCACAACAGGCACACCTGCGCGTGCGAATGCCACCGCAACCGGCAGCCCCACATAGCCAAGACCGATGACCGCTATTTTGCGTCCGTGTGCCAATTTGATCTCATGTGAAAAACGTGGCCGTTCGTGCGCCGAAAGGCGCTCGTTTACGCCGCATTTTCGAGATTGATTTGCCCCTCTTTAGCCGCCACGCCGTAGCCGCCGCAAGTGGAGGATGCTGGTGCGATGCTTGCCTATTGCCAGATCGGCGCTAAAGCCATACCAAGACGTGCAAACTGGCCCGGCAGAACGCTGATTTCAGGCCGTTTTGGCTCATCTTTCCCTGTTAACGATACGGCCCGGAATGCGCGGATTTTTACTCCTTGCCGCTCGGATTTTGGTCTCGGCGGCACTGCTTTATTTTGCGTTCCGCGGCATCAATTTCGCCGCCATTCAATCGCGGCTGAGCCAGATCAATCCGTTCTGGATTTTGCTCGCGATTCTGGCGACGGTGTTTCAGATTTTGCTCGGCGCGCTGCGCTGGCGCCTGATTAGTTCGGCCTGCTTGGCGACGCTCGGAACGGCTCAGGCGTTTCGCTACAACATGATCGGCGCGTTCTTCAACCAGACCTTACCATCCACCATCGGCGGCGATGCAATGCGGCTGTGGCTCGTGAAGCAAACCGGCGCGGGCTGGCGCGCGGCGACGTATTCCGTTTTGGTTGACCGCGCCATTGGGTTGATCGCGCTCGCCGTCATCGTGGTGGGGAGCCTGCCATGGAGCTACGACCTTATCGCCAACCAACGCGGACGCATCGCGCTGTTGCTGGTCGATGTCGGCGCGCTCGGCGCGGGACTGGGATTCCTCATCGTCGGCTACATCTCGTGGAATTGGCTGACGACGTTTTGGCCCACAAAGCATGTTCACGCCTGTTCGGTCATCGCCAATCGCGTGATCTTCAACCGCAGCAGCGGGCCGAAGATTGCCGTGCTGTCGCTATCGATTCACGTCATGGCCGTTGTCATTGCATGGTGCGCGGTGCGGTCGATCTCGGCACCGGCAGCCTTCGAACAATTGTTCATGCTGGTGCCGCCAATCATGCTCATCACAATGTTGCCGATCTCGATTGCGGGCTGGGGTGTGCGCGAAGCCACCATGATGGTGGCGTTCGGCTACGCAGGCCTTGCGCAAACCGACGGCACTGTCGTGTCGCTGCTGTTCGGTGCATCGTCGTTTGTCGTCGGAGCTATCGGCGGACTGATCTGGATTCTCAGCGCCGAAAAGGCGAAGGCTCCCGAGAATATCGAGCCCGCGGAAGATATCTAAGCCGCCTTACCACGGCGTGACACCGCCTGTGCGCGGGATGATCGTGACGAAAAGCCCGAACCGGATGTTGCGCATATTATCGCACGCGATGAGCGGTGCCGGACGGGTGGATGGGAGCTGTTTTACCAAATGTAACACGAGCATCATGCAGACGGCCCAGTCCGCCACCCATCGCGCGTAGTCCGAAACAAGCACGAAAACGAGAACATAGGCGGCAGTAATCCCCGCCATCCCCGCAAGAATGAGTCGACGGTCACGCAACGAAAGTAACGCAAGAGATTCACGGTAGTATCTGATCAGTGGTGCGTGAAGTGCAAACAATAGAAGATAGATCGGCAGAGCGAGAAGCTGCTTCGGCAAGCCGGCGCGCGTGATATGGAGACCCTCCGTCAATGTGTCAAACCAGACGAAGATATAGACCATCCAATTGTCATTGGTTGATAGCGAGCGGCTTTGCAGATAGCGGGTGAATTCTTCGCGTGGGACGTCGAGGTTTCCATAGGCCACATTCACGAACGCACTTGCGGCAACGAGGAGAAGCAGCCCGAACCCGCCAGCAATTTGTGCGTAGTTCAATGGCTTCGATAAAAAATATCGAACAGCAACGATCAGCAGAATTGTAGGAACGAAAAGCAGCGTTTGGCCGCTATGAATAAAAATCAGAAGCGACGAAAACGCAGCCCCTGCAACGACAAACCAGAAAGATTGCGACGGCAATAGAAGCATGACGATCGCGAAAGCGCACCCGATTACGTCAAAATATCCGACCTGCACAAGAAAATTCTTGAAGAAGAACGGTGAGCCAGCGAGAAATACAAAAAGCGGTGCCGTCGCCTTTGAAAACCCGAATGTCTTTTGAAAAAGCTTAACATAGAGCGCGATCGTGATGGCTATCGCGGTTAGGCCGGTCGCCCATGGCAACCACGGCGGAATTTTGTCAAGAAAAAACGACGTTACTGCGCCGACCAACGCGCGACGCGTAAAGCCAAAATGATAATCCACCAGAAAATGAATGTAAGGCAGCGACAGAAAATCGCGCGAAAGTTTGTAAATAGTATAACAGACGAAGATCCCGATATTGATGACAATCAACCGCCGCCAGTGGAAGTACAGGTTAGTCATGCGACGTCATCTGTCCCACAATCATTGACGCTGATCCTTCACCGGCAGATCGCACCATGGTAAGCGCCAACGCGGCAACCGAACGGCGTCAGTCGCGCGAATGCATTAGGGCGGACATCTGAGGCCGACAGAGTTTCAGAATCCACGCGCTTTTTCCGGATACAAATTAAATCGCCTTGACCTTGAAGAATGCGAATACGACCATTTTCAACAGCATGACGCCGTGGCGAAAGCGCGAAATCTGCGTCTCGCCGTATTCGCGGGCGGCGTAGCGGATCGGCATATCGATCGATTTGAGATTGAGCTTCGATGCACCGAAGATCAGATCGAAATCGCCGAATGGATCGAAGTCGCCGAAATAAGCCTTGCCGTCCCGCAGGCGATAATAGTCGCTGCGTCGCATGACTTTGGTGCCGCACAGCGTATCGGTATAGCGCTGGTTCAGCAGCCACGAGAAAAGATAGGAGAATATCTTGTTGGCGATCAGATTAAGGAAACGCATCGCATCGTCTTCAAGTGGATAAACGAGCCGCGATCCGTTGATGAATTCGCCTTGCCCCGATTTGATCGCGTTCCAGAATTTCGGAAGCTGTTCGGGCGGCATCGTCAAATCGGCGTCTAGAATCATCAACACGTCTCCACGCGCAACGTCATAAGCGGTGAACACCGCGTCCGCCTTTCCTTTGCCGGGTTGTCTCATCAGCTTGATGTCTTTGTCCGGATAGGCCGCCTTCACACGTTCCATTTCCTCGAATGTGCCGTCCTGGCTGTGACCCTCGATAAAGATGATTTCCATGTCGTTGCAAAACTGCGGGATGCGCTGGATCGCGGGCTCGATATTGCCGCGCTCGTTGCGAGCGGGGATGACGACCGTCGCGGATTTCACATCGTCGGAAATCGCTACGATCGAACGCGCGACGAGATAATTACGCAGCGACAGGACGCGAAAGCCCGGCATCACGCTGACGAAGCGATTGAGAAAGCGGCCGAGCCCGAAGAGTCGCATCGGCGACAATACGCGATGTTCGGATTTCACCGGATCGAAACTTGCAAGTTGCGTCAACGCCCGCAGATCGTCCGGTGCCAAGACGTTCTGCGCGGGATTCGGCATGCGCAACCCCAGTGCTTCGCTGAGCTTGAGTAACGGATACCAAAGATGCGAGAAGTGACCGATAATCAGCCGCGTGTCGCGTGTGCACAATGGATGCAACTGCTCCAGAAATTTCTGGCAATCGTCGAGCGAGCCGATTGTATCGAGCACCACGATGAAATCGAACGGCCCATGCAGCGCTCTGATCGTGGCGGCATCTTCCGCGTCGCCGACCGTAAAGGTGAGATGAGGATGAAGCCGCTTCGCCTCTGCGATCATGGATGGACTGAAATCTACGCCAACACCAAATGACGGCTCCAGCGCCGCAAGTGTATCGCCGGTGCCGCATCCGAGTTCGAGCACGCGCGCGCCCTTTGGAATCAGGAAGCGCAGATAATTCTCGTCCTCGCCATGAAAGAATGACGCCTTGGCGCGCCATCGTTCTCGATCCAAGGCATAGTTTTCCGAGTGCTGAAGAATGGCGGCTTTTCGAGGAAACATCCGATTCATGAATTAACTGCTAGGTGAGAGAAGATCGCCATCACGGCGAAGACAAAGGTCAATTTGCGGAAACTTGTTTGGACCGATACCATGTATCGCTCCAGCTTTCTGCCATCAGAACATTCCACAGCCAAGAGCCGTGATTTTGCGAACCTCTTAGATGTTCGTTCCAGCGCTGTTGCACGCGCACTTCATCGAACCAGCCTTGCGCCTTTATTTTGTCGTGCGACAGCAGATCCGATGCCCAGCCCTTGAGCGGACCGCGCAACCAATCGTCGAGCGGAATTCCGAACCCTGTTTTTGGACGATCAGTTAACCGCTTCGGAACGTGACGTTCGAGCACCTGCCGCACCAACCATTTACCCTGGCCGTCGCG
>JBBRGE010000158.1:0-5915 GCA_038241045.1 Hyphomicrobiales bacterium
GACAGCATGTTCTTGACGCGATGATGCAGCTCGCCGATCAGCACGGTCTGCAATTTCGCCGCGACGACGCTCGCCTCGGCTTCGACACCTGCCTGGATCAGCAGTTGCCGAAGCTGGTCGTTCTCGCTTTCAACATCGCGCAGTGTGACGCGAGGCTGGTCCTCAACGCTCATGGGCCGCCCCTGCTACGCCCCTCCCATTCCCGCCGAACGCAAAAATGAAGTTTCAAGATCAATCGTTCGCGGACAACAATCGAAATGAGGTGACGTGGTGGACGAAACTATTCCGCCTCGGCATCCAGCCGTTGCGCCTCGGCAAGATCGGCGGCCGCGACGGCGATCATTTCGGTCGAGGTGTGATGCGGCGGCGCGCCCGGCACCATCATCAAGGTGGCGACGCGGCGGTAACTCGGAAACGACAGACCCTCGATCAATTCCTCGTCGGTGACGACCTCATACGCGCCGGCCTTGAGCAGGCGGTCGATTCCCTTGATTCGAGCAGGGTGGACGAAATTGACTGTTTCGCGCCTCGAACGGGTCGTCATGCTGCAGCGCTGGAAATGAACATGACCGACTGTGCGCCTTTATAAAGCGAATTGCCAATGCTGGTTTTACGACATATGGCGGAACCGGCGCGGGCGATTGCGCGGCGATGCGTCGAAGTTCCCGAAGGCAATCCGCGCACAGCATTTTCCTTGGAGAGCGGGTTTGGTTCCATCCGCTCGTGGCGGTGGTTCATCCTTTGACGTGAAGCTCTTGACGTTTTTTGAATTATGATTATATTCCTATCCATCCCGTCCCAACATTGAGGGGCGTTGCGCAACGTCAAACGACGCGGGGCGGGATGCGATGGCCGCGGCAGCGTCAGGCGCGGAAACCGGAGGCAGGGCGGATTCCCGAAAAGGGTCCGTGAGGCTCCGCTCGCAGCGCTGATGTCCATGCTGTCGCGGACGGCGAAAGGCGTGTCATCCCGGCGCATCGGCTTGCGCCATGGGGGACCGGGTGAGGCTTCGCCAACCGGCGCGGCCAGAGCGGTTCACGGAACGGTGGTGCACTCAGCGCCGGCCACCGGGGGTCATCGCGCACCACGCCGTTAAAACCATTGCGTGCGGAACGCCGGATGTCCGGTGTGTTCGTGGTGACTCTGCTCGTGTGCTTTTTATTTTTGCACGCGAGGCTGCGGATGCGTTTGGCATCCGGCGTTCCGTGCGCCCTCATTTGGGGCAAGCGAACCGAACCAGACGCACGCGCGGGCTGTTGCCCGTTCGTGCCCAAAGACGACGGCGCGCCCGCGCCTTAAATAACAGGGCTGATGAAGCATGTTTTGAGTAAAATTTTGTCATGCCCGGACTTGTTCCGGGCATCCCGATCAATTACGCACGGTGCCCAATCCATCGGGATCACCGGGACAAGCCCGGTGATGACAACTATGATGCGGCGAGACATCTATGATGACGCGACCGCGATCGGAGAACGACATGCTCGACACGACAAGTGCCAGCGATCATATCGATGTGCTGATCGTCGGCGCGGGCCTGTCCGGGATCGGGGCTGCGGTTCATCTGCAGGACAAATGTCCGGGCAAAAGCTTCGCCATTGTGGAAGCGCGCGAAAGTTTCGGCGGCACTTGGGATCTGTTTCGCTATCCGGGCATTCGCTCGGACTCGGACATGTATACGCTCGGCTATGCGTTCCGGCCGTGGACCGAGGAAAAATCCATCGCGGCCGGCCCGCGCATTCTGAATTACCTGCGCGAGACCGCAACAGAGTACGGCATCGACAAGCACATTCGATTCAACACGCGCGTGACGAAAGCGTCGTGGTCGTCGCAGGAGTCGCGATGGACCGTGGAGGCCGAGCAAAGCGGGGCGCGCGTCAGTTTCACCTGCAATTTCTTATTTATGTGCAGCGGCTACTACAAATACGAAGAAGGCTATTCGCCGCAATTTCCAGGTTCTGAAAATTTTGCGGGGCAGATCGTGCATCCGCAGAAATGGACCAGCGACATCGATTACAAGAACAAACGCGTGGTCGTGATCGGCTCCGGCGCCACCGCCGTGACGCTGGTGCCCGAAATGGCCAAGGACGCCGCCCACGTCACCATGTTGCAGCGCTCGCCGACTTACGTGGTGTCGCGGCCCGGCGACGATCCGTTCGCGAGAGCCTTGCGAAAGATTTCGCCCAAGCTGGCGTGGCATCTGACGCGCTGGCGTAATGTGCTTTTGAGCATGTATTTTTTCCAGCTCTGCCGCCGAAAACCTGAGCGCGCGAAAAAACTAATTCTGGGCGGCGCGAAACTCGCGCTGCCGCCGGACTATGTCGCGGCGCATTTCACGCCGCGTTATAATCCGTGGGAGCAGCGGCTGTGCCTGGTGCCCGACGGTGACCTGTTCAACGCCATTCGCGGCGGCAAGGCGTCGGTCGTCACCAAGACCATCGACACGTTTACCAAAGACGGCATTCGTCTGTCGGACGGCAGCGAATTGCCGGCGGATATTATCGTCACCGCGACGGGTTTGAATTTGCAGGTACTGGGCGGCATGCAGCTTGTTGTCGATGGCAAGCCGGTCGATATGGCGAAGGCGCTCAATTATAAAGGCATGATGTATTCGGACGTGCCGAACATGGCCTCGATTTTCGGCTACATCAACGCGTCGTGGACGCTGCGCAGCGATCTCACCAGCGAGTATGTGTGCCGCTTGCTGAATTATATGGATGCGCGCGGCTTCACCCAATGCACGCCGCATGCCGACGCCGATGTGTCCGCCGTGCCGTGGGTTGATTTTTCCTCCGGCTACATCGCACGTTCTGAGGCGATTATGCCGAAACAAGGCTCGAAGGATCCCTGGAAACTGCCGCAGAATTACGCGCGCGATATCGTGTCTTTACGCTACGGCAAGGTCGATGACGGTGTGATGATGTATCGCTGACTTGATAGGCGCCGAGCGTGGTTAAGCGATCGACACTTTCAGCGTGCCGATCCCGTCGATGCCGCACTCGATTTTGTCGCCGGGCTTGAGAGCCGCGACGCCGGCGGGCGTGCCGGTCAGGATGATGTCGCCAGCGCCGAGCGTCACTTGCAGCGACAGTTTGGCGATGATCTCGGACACATTCCAGATCAGTTCGGACAAATCGCCCTTCTGCTTTTCGGTGCCGTTGACGTTGAGCCAGATTTTGCCCTTCGCCGGATGACCGATTTCGGATGCGGGACGCAGCGCGCCGCACGGTGCGGAGAAATCGAAAGATTTGCCGATCTCCCAAGGCTGTTCCTTCTTGCGCGACGCCATCTGCAAATCGCGGCGTGTGAGATCGATGCCGACACCGTAACCGTAAACGTGGTCGAGCGCGGTCTTCGGATCGATGTTGGCGCCGCCGGATTTCAGCGCCACCACCATCTCGACCTCGTGCTGGAAATCCTTGGTTAGCGACGGATAAGGAATCGATGCGCCTTCGCCGACGACCATGTCGGCATGCTTGGCGAAAAAGAACGGCGGCTGGCGCTCGTCATTGCCCATCTCGCGGATGTGTTCGAGATAATTTCGGCCCACGCACCAAATTCGTCTCACCGGAAAGGATTTGGATTCTCCAGTGACTGGAAGCGAAGGCATGGTGTGAGCTGGAATGACATAAGCGGTCATGGGAATTCCGAATGCTGGAAGTGAAGTTAAGCGCCGATCGCGATGGATGGGAGCAGGGTGGTTTCGCGATGTTGAAGCCGGAAGAACGAAGCGTAGCGGCCATTGCGGCGGAGAAGGTCGTCGTGCCGGCCTTGTTCGACGATTTGCCCGGCTTCGACTACAAGAATATTGTCGGAGTGCATGATGGTGTGCAACCGGTGAGCGATCACGATGGTGGTGCGGCCTTGACACAGATGTTCAATGGCTTCCTGCACCAGCTTCTCCGACTCGGAGTCCAGTGCGGCGGTGGCTTCGTCGAGCAGGATGATCGGCGCGTTCTTCACCAGCGCGCGGGCAATGGCGATGCGCTGGCGCTGACCGCCGGAGAGTTGCGTTCCGTGTTCGCCGACCGGCGTATCGTAACCTAATGGGAAACTCATGATGAAGTCGTGCGCGCAGGCGGCCTTTGCGGCGTCCACAATCTCGGTCTCGGTCGCGCCAACCTTGCCGAACGCGATGTTCTCGCGAATGGTATCTCGGAATAGATAGACATCCTGCCCGACATAGGCTGTCTGCTGACGCAATGATTTGCGCGAGACATCCGAGACGATCTGCTTGTCGATGACAACTGCACCGAATTTCACTTCGTAGAGCCGCAGCAGCAACGCAAGCACGGTCGATTTGCCGCCGCCGGATGGCCCGACAAGTGCGGTGACCTTCCCCGGCTCGGCCACGAAGCTCATGCGGTTGAGTACAACCTCATTGTCGCGATAAGAAAATGTCACGTCGCGGAATTCGACCCGCGCATCGCTCAGCATCAAGGACGGCTTATCGCTATCGTCAGGTTCGGTTGCGGGGCTATCGACGATTTCAAGAAGTTTTCGCGCGCCGATCAGAACAGAGTTCAATTCGATGTTCAGCCGCGCAAGCCGTTTGGCCGGTTCATACGCCAGTAAAAAAGCCGTGATGAACGAGAAGAATTGCCCCGGCGACGCGCCGGATCCGACCACGCGATAGCCGCCATACATCAGCGTGCAACCGATGGCGATGCCGCCGAGCGTTTCCATCAAAGGGCTGGAACGGCTTTGGACGCTCGCCATCTTGTTTGCGTTGGCCTCGACCATGGCAATGCTCGTATCGATCCGGGCCTGCATTGTCTGCTCGAGCGTGAATGCCTTCACCGTGCGAATTCCCTGTAGCGATTCCTGCATCGTTTCCAGAATGTCGGACGTTCCGGTGAATTGCGTGTGCGCAAGGTTACGAATGCGGCGCACCAGCTTGCGGATGAAAAACAGCGCGGGCGGCGCGATCAACAACCCAAACAACGACATCCACGGGTCTTGGAAGACCATTACGGATGCGAGGGCGATCAGGAACAGCAGATCGCGACCGACGGCGTTGATGAGGAGACTGAGAACCTGCGTCACGGACTGCGCCCCGGCAGTCAGCCTTGCGAGAAATTCCGACGAGTGACGCTCGGAATAGAATCCGACATTCTCGCGCATCAGCTTCGCAAACAGGCGGCGCTGGTTATTGGCAAGGATAGCGTTGCTGATCCGCGACAGCAGAACCGTGTGGCCGTAGGTCGCCGCACCCTTGATCGTGAAAAGCACGATAATGGCAAGCGACAGAATCGTGATGCCCCGCACGCTGCGATTGACATAGGCTTGGTTGATGACTTCGCCGAGAAGATAGGCCGATGCCGCCGTCGTTGCCGCCGACACGGCCATCAGCGCGAACGCCACCGTGTAGCGCCGCCAATACGCCATGCCCTGCTCGGTGACCAGGCGGCGGATCAGCGCCGCAGCGCCGTAAGGGTCATCGGTGATTTTGCGTGGAAGCCCGGTCATCCGCGTTCCATTGAGGGGCACAATGCGTGCCCGTCATGTTTGCTGCGAAACGTCCGTTTGCCCGCTATGGGGCAGATTTTCAAGCGAAAACAGGGATGTTAACGCCTAAGCCGTGATTGCCTGCAGGGTCTCTGGCGGGCGCTGTGCCAACAGCTTTTCTTCCCATGCCAATGCATGCCGCGCGATAATGTCGAGGCTGTCGAATTGCGGCGTCCAGTCGAGCGTTCCGCGAATGCGAGCGGTGTCTGCAATCATGGTCATGATGTCGCCCGGACGCCGGTCGGCGTATGAAACGGCAAAATTCCGCCCCGATGCTCGGCGCACGGCTTCGATGGTTTCGAGCACGGAGTATCCGCGTCCGTAGCCGCAATTCAGCGTCGCGGAGCGGCCGCCCTGATCGAGATATTTGAGCGCCGCGACATGCGCCTGCGCCAGATCGCTGACGTGAA
>JBBRGE010000159.1:0-5833 GCA_038241045.1 Hyphomicrobiales bacterium
CGGTGACGTAGTAGGAATCGAGGCTGCGCCCCTTCCCGTCGAGCAAGTTGAGGTCGAGGGTTTTGTACTGGCCACCACCGCCAATCGAAATCTGGGTTGCCAAATTGCCCGCCACCAGTTCGGCGCCGAAATAGTAAATAGTGTCGGTTTGGCCGGCCGGGAGTTTCGCTGCCATAACACCATTTGCAGGGACCGTCGTCGGACTCGTCATCGATGTAGAGAAATCTTCGGCCTGCGCAGCTGTCGAGGCGGAAAGCACGATCGCAACCAGGAAGGCTCGTTTGAAATTGGGCATCTTGTTGTTTCCTGCAAATTGTCGGTTGGATTGATCATGCAAGTCAGTCGGCACAGTTCGGCCGCCGGTTCAGAGGTAATGAAATTTTTCGTTGAGAAACGGCCAAATGGTAAATCGAATCAATTTAGAACTGGTGAATCAACTCGGTTAATTTCACTTGGTGTGCAATTCCTTGACGGGGCGTTCCATCGTTTATTGAAGGATGGCGCCCAGCGTGATCGCCGAACGGTTTGGAGCTTGGGCAGCGGAATATTTCGACGGAGGCCAAGCGCTATGGGCTGCGCCGCGCGGCAGGGGCGCGTATGCGCTCTGGCGGGCTATCGCGACCCACGACCTGACCCCCGAGTTTGTGGGGCTAGCTCGGTTTGAGACGCACCTCTGCGATGCGCCTGAAAGCGCGCAAGACGCGATAGTGCGCGTGGCAAGTCGCCTTGAACTCCACCGCGAGGCGATGGAGACTTACTTTCATCAGATGCTGACGACCATGGGCGGCTGGGGGCAACATGCGCGCTACAAGCTTTGGCATGCAGGGCTTGGTGGCGCTTCCGACGAAACTATCACCAACTTTCTCGCGATCCGATTGCTTTGGGAAGAAGTCCTGTTTGATCGGCACGCTGCGCAAATTGAAAGCCAATGGGAGAAAGTGCGCGCCGAACGCGCTTCACCAGTATTGCCGAGGGCTTCCCTCGTCGTCGACGAAATCCTGCAGGAAGCTTGGGAACGCGCCAGTCAGCACGTACTGGCGGAAGCCATGACAGCCCCTTGCATAGCGGCGAGAGACAGTCGGCTGCGCTTCAGGCGGCCTTCTGCATTGACGTGCGCTCCGAAGGCTCCGACGCGCGCTCGAAACCGTGAACCCGAACACCCAGACGCTAGTTTTTTGCGGGTTTTTTCAGCCTGACGGCGTCGCACCGGCGCTTTGCATCGGACGTCCACTATGTTTGCGCTGACTTGCATGGTGCCTTGGGATTCCTGTTGAACATTGCGAGAGATTTCCTTGCGTGGCAGCTCCCTGCTCCTCGATAGCGGCGGCAATCGTCGAGGAGATTTCGGACAATCGTTCAATGGTTCTACTGATCACTCTGATGGCGTTCACCGATGCCCTGGATGCCGGTAATTTGCTGGCGCGCCACCAATATCAAGCCGCAAGGGCGCGACATGACACGCGCAGGTGGCAAGTCGAGCGCCGCAAGCGTACGCGGCACCTGACCTGATCTCGGCCGTCTTGTCGTGGAAGCAGGGCTTGTTAAACTGACCGGCGATGACCGCGCTACCATTCTAGAAGCGTCTCTGGATTACCGACAAGCTACAAAGTGATCAGGGCGGACAAGCGCGAGCGCTGTGGATAGCAAAAGGGCAAGCGAGCGTTTAAGATGGAGCTGGCACCATGCGATAGATCAAACGGTTCCAGCCTAACGCACCGCGGCAACCAACTGTCCAATTTGCTGAGTCAATCGAAGCTTTGCCTCTAACAATGTTTTTCGACTCAGAATTATCGAAGCCCTGAGTCGAGATCGGGTCTCTGCGTGTTCCATCGCTTCAATGGCATTCTCAATAGCGTCGCAATGTTTTGAAAGCTCGTTGATCTGTTGCCGTAGTTGTTCACTCCATGCCAAAATGTTTGTAACAGCGGTTGAATCGCGAGTAGCCGGTTCCACAATAACCACTTCTGCATTTTTTCGTCGAAACAGTTGAACTACATTGTTCATCCAGCACCCGTGTGGAATCATCTAGAGCCAACATTGGACAACGCCCGTCTCGATGAATAGCCGGGTCTTGTTGTCAGGCCGTGCGCACCGTCGCAAGAAACTTGCCGACTTCGAGCTTGAGGCGGTTGCTGTCGCTAGACAACATCTGCGCAGCTGAAAGCACCTGCGAGGAGGCGGTTCCCGTCTCGCTGGCGCCGCGCTGCACATCCGTGATGTTGGAGGAGACCTGCTGGGTACCCATGGCAGCCTGCTGCACGTTGCGGGATATTTCCTGCGTGGCGGCTCCCTGCTCTTCCACCGCGGCCGCAATGGTCGAGGAGATCTCTGACAGCCGCTCGATGGTACCGCTGATTTCCTTGATCGCGGTCACCGATTCCTGGGTTGCCCCCTGAATGCTGGATATCTGATGACCGATCTCGCCGGTGGCTTTCGCCGTCTGTTCCGCCAGCGCCTTCACTTCCGACGCCACGACCGCGAAGCCGCGACCCGCTTCACCAGCACGCGCCGCCTCGATGGTGGCGTTGAGTGCCAGCAGGTTGGTCTGACCGGCGATGGTGTTGATCAGTTCGACGACGTCGCCGATGCGGGCTGCCGCCTTCGACAACTCACTGACGCGATCGTTGGTGGCACGCGCCTGACCGACAGCCTCGCTGGCCATTCGCGCCGATTCTTGCACCTGACGGCTGATCTCGTTGACCGACGACGACAGTTCTTCGGTCGCGGAGGCCACCGACTGCACGTTGGTGGAGGCTTCCTCGGACGCCGCGGCCACAGAGATCGCGAGTTCCTGCGAACGTTCGGCGGTCGCCGTCAGCGTGGTAGCGGAGGCTTCGAGTTCGGTCGAGGCCGACGAGACGGTCTGAATGATCTCGCCGACCGCGGATTCGAACGAATCAGCGAGCTTGATCATGTCGGCCTTGCGCTGCTTGGCCATCAACTCGTCCTGCATGATCTTCGCCGTGGCTTCGTCGCGGGCCTTTTGCTCGGCGTTCTCGCGGATCACAACGACCGTCTTGGCCATGTCACCGACTTCGTCGCCGCGAGTCGAACCGGGGATTTCGATGTTCAGTTCGCCGGCCGCCATCTTGGCGAGCGCACCGTTGAGCCGGGTCAGAGGGCTTGCAACTCCGATGAAGGTGAAAATGACGGAGCCGACCAGCGAGAGCATGATGACAACGGCAGCGATGAAGCTGATGCGATTGGCACGGCTCAGTTCGGCTGCGGCAACCTCCTGGGCTTCACCGGAAAGCTTTTCAGCCGTATCCACCGCGGCCCGCATCAATACGAGCGCCTGACCGGAAACCGGCAACGTTTTGTTCTCGACGAGATCTTTCTTCACGGCTTCGAGCTTGATCGAGTCGTCGGTCAGCTCCATGAAGGTTTTTCCGAAGCCGGCAAAAGAATCCACCATCGCGCCGAATTCCTTGGCGCTCGCAACGTTGCGAAGCTGGGTCAGCGCGGCCGTCATTTCCGCGCCACGCTTCTCGATCGCTTGTTTTTGGCTCTCATCACCGCTTGCCGCCAATCGCCAGGTTGAGGCCCTCACACCATTGAAAGCCGCGTCGGCCTGGTAAAGACCTTTCTCGATCTCGGTGCGGTTTGACGCCTGCAACAGGGCCGGTGACGCCAACGCCGTGCTGAAAGCCTTCGTCCATTCGGCCGACAGCTCGTTGCGTTTGGTCACGAAGCCAAAAATCTTGAGTTGGACCTCCTTGATCTCCAGGGCGCCCTTGTTGTACTGCTCGGCGAGCGACTTGATCTTCTGCAGCCGCTCCTTGTTTTCCGGCTTCAGCGCCTTTCCGATAGCGACGTCGAGTTCCTTCATCGACCAGGCCGTGGCTTCGGCGAGGGATTGAGTCGCGTTATCCGCATTCGCCGGCGTGGTCGCCAGTCTGACGTCGCGTACCGCGAGTTGCATACGGCGCAAGCCGACATCGGCTTCGAGGGCATGCGTGGCGATGACCTGCTGGCCCTCGGCACGCTGGTTAAAGGTATTGATCGCGGTTTCTGAAAGCATCTGGTTGACCAGCATGCCTCCGGCGAGAAGAACGCCAAACAGCCCTACGGCGCCGAGCTTGTTTCCAATGCGATTGAGCTTGAACATGTCTCTGGTCCCTATATGGATCCTATACGGCTGCGTGAACGATAGAAAACCTACCGGCAGCAGTGCTGAAACATGAATGCAGGTTAAATTTTAAGATGGAACTAACTATACGGACCGTACAAATACGGAATACCTCGAACACGACAGTTTTGCCGTTGGCGCGACCGCTGCTGTGGATGCGACTTCAAATTAGCTTCTGTTGATTGCTTGTTCCGACGCGTGCAGCAAGGTGACCCGTGCCGTCGCTGGCGGATTTGGGTATTTTGACAACTGTCCCGATGCACGTGATGGCCGTGCCGATGCCAGTCTTATTTGGGTACCGCTGGAGAAGAAAATCCTTGCACTCTTGTTGGTTCGGCCGATGACTTCGCAGCGCAGCATAAATTTAGCATTGAGAAGAAGGCCGTCGTCAAATCTTCACCGTTATCAAGTGTCGGTCTCGGTCAAAACCTGCCCGGGCATGACGGAGACCTACATACCCAAATACGCCTTGCGTACATCCGGATTGCCCATGATCTCTGCCGCGCTGCCCTGCAGCAGCACGCGGCCGGTCTGCAGAATATAGGCGCGGTCGGCGATTTCGAGGCATTCCGACATCCGCTGCTCGACGATCAGCACGGTCATGCCGGCATCGCGGATGCGCTTCACGGCCTGAAAGATTTCGTCGACCAGCTTCGGCATGATGCCCTGCGACGGCTCGTCCAGCATCAACAGCCGTGGCCGCGTCATCAATGCGCGGCCGATCGCCAGCATCTGCTGTTCACCACCGGAAAGCGTTTCAGCGCGCTGGTCCAGCCGCTCGGACAGGCGCGGAAACAGCTGGAACACGAGATCGAGCGGTTCGTCGCGGTTGGCCTCGCCGCGAAAGAGGTAGCTGCCGAGCCGGAGATTGTCGCGCACCGACAGCCGCGGGAACAGCCGGCGGTTTTCCGGCACATAGGCGATGCCGCGCGAGGTGATGACGTGTTGCGCCATGCCGTCGATGCGGGTGCCGTCGAACGTCACCGTGCCGGAGCGCGGACGTTCGGCGCCGGCGATCGATTTCAGCAGCGTCGACTTGCCGGCGCCGTTGGCACCGGCGACGCAGACGACTTCGCCTTTCGCGACCTCGATGCTGACCGAGGAAATCGCAACCAGGCCCTGATAGGCGGTGGTGACTTCATGCACCGACAGCATGACGATCCCCCAGATAGGCGCTGATGACTTTCGGATCGCGAACCACGTCGGCGGGTTTTCCTTCGACCAGCACCTTGCCGAGATCGAGCACGATGGCGCGGTCGACCAGCGGCATCACGATTTCCATGACGTGTTCCACCATCAGCACGGTGACGCCGGATTCCCGCACCCGCCGCACCAGTTCGACGCCGGTTTTGGCTTCCACCGGCGTCAGGCCGGTGAGCACCTCGTCGAGCAGCAGCAGTTTCGGTTCGGTTGCGAGCGCGCGCGCGACTTCGAGCCGACGCTTTTCGGAAGGCACCAGTTCGCTCGCCAGCACATTGGCGCGCGAGCCGAGGCCGCAGAATTCCAGCACCTGATGCGCCTTGCGGCGGGCATCGCGCATCACGGTGTTGCGGATCAGCGCGCCGACGATGACGTTGTCGATCACGGTCATGGTCTCGAAACTCTTCACCACTTGAAACGTGCGGCCGACGCCGCGCTGGCAGCGCACCGCCGCCGGCAGCGCGGTGACATCTTCGCCGTCTAAGATGATCGAGCCTTGCGTCG
>JBBRGE010000160.1:0-5831 GCA_038241045.1 Hyphomicrobiales bacterium
CCGCCGCCGCGGCTCGGTGATCCGTCTCGAAATCGAAGCCACCATGCCGGACGAATTGCACGCCTTCGTGCAGCGCGCATTGTCCACGACCGACGACGAAGTGCTGATCGTCGATGGCGTGCTGGCGATGAATGAACTGTCGCAGTTGACGCGCCTCGACCGGTCTGATCTGGAATTCGTGCCTTACGTGCCACGCCATCCCGAGCGCGTGCGCGATCACGGCGGCGATATTTTCGCGGCCATTCGTCAGAAAGATCTGGTGGTCCATCATCCTTATGAATCGTTCGATGTCGTCGTGCAGTTTCTGCAACAGGCGGCGCGCGATCCGGACGTGGTCGCCATCAAGCAGACGCTGTATCGCACCTCGCGCGATTCACCGATCGTCCGCACGCTGGCCGAAGCCGCCGAGGCCGGAAAATCGGTGACGGCGCTGGTGGAGTTGAAAGCGCGGTTCGACGAGGAAGCCAACATCCGCTGGGCACGCGACCTTGAGCGCGCCGGCGTGCAGGTAGTTTACGGATTTCTCGAACTCAAAACCCACGCCAAATTGTCGCTCGTGGTGCGGCGCGAGGGGACATCGCTGACCACTTACGTGCACACCGGCACCGGCAACTATCATCCCGTCACCGCGCGGGTCTACACTGACCTGTCATATTTTACCTCAGACCCCGCCATCGGGCGGGATGCCGCGCGGGTGTTCAACTACATCACGGGCTATGCCGAGCCGAGCGGCATCGAGAAAATGGCGGTGTCGCCGCTCACACTGCGCAATCGGATTCTCGATCACATCCATGCCGAAAGCAATTACGCACGTCACGGCAAGCCCGGCGCGATCTGGATGAAGATGAACTCGCTGGTCGATCCGGAGATCATCGACGCGCTGTATGAGGCTTCTCAGGCCGGCGTTTCGATCGAGCTCATCATTCGCGGCATCTGCTGCCTGCGTCCGGGCGTTGCCGGATTGTCGGAGCACATCCGGGTCAAATCGATCATCGGCCGGTTTCTGGAACACGGGCGTATCTACTGCTTCGGGATGGGCCACGGCCTGCCGCACGCCAAGGCGGCTGTGTATATCTCCTCCGCCGACATGATGCCGCGCAATCTCGACCGCCGCGTGGAAGTGTTGTGTCCGCTGCAAAATCCCACGGTTCATCAGCAGGTTCTGGAACAGATCATGGTGGCGAACCTGAAGGACAATGAGCAGAGCTGGCAACTGTTGCCCGATGGATCGTCTACACGTATGAAGGCCGCGAAAGGCGAGGAGCCTTTCAACGTGCATAATTATTTCATGACCAATCCGAGTCTGTCAGGCCGTGGAAAGTCGCTTAAAGAATCTTCGCCGCGCCGTCTTACGCGCCGTTCGGAGCGTCAGCCCCCCGCCTGAGATGGCGGCGCGTGCGCGCGAGCGCAAATCCTCGCCGCGCGACCGCGCAACCAATGTCGCCATCATCGACATCGGATCGAACTCGGTTCGTCTTGTCGTCTATGAAGGCAAGACCAGAAACCTTTCTGCCATATTCAACGAAAAGACGCTCTGCGGCCTTGGCCGCGAGGTGCAATCGACGGGGTTGCTAGCACCCGATGCGGTTGAAAAAGCGCTGGCCTCACTCAAGCGCTTCAAGGCTCTGTGTCGCGTGATGCGCGTGGAGGAGATCCACGCCATCGCGACCGCCGCCTGCCGTGACGCGACCAACGGGCCAGAGTTCATCGCCAAGGCCGAGCGCATCTGCGGCTGTTCGATCGAGATTTTATCAGGCGCGCGCGAAGCGAAATTGTCCGCGCTCGGCGTTGCCTCCGGCGTCTATAAAGCCGACGGCATCGTCGGCGATCTCGGCGGCGGATCGCTCGAATTGGTCGATGTGCGCGGCAATCGTATCCGCAACGGCTTGACGCTGCCGCTGGGGGGCCTCGCATTGCAGGACGCGTCGAAAAAATCGCTGAAGAAGGCCGAGAAGATCGTCGAGACGAAAATCGTCGGCTTGCCGCAGCTCAAAGCCGGCAAGGGACGGAATTTCTACGCCGTCGGCGGCACGTGGCGCGCGCTGGCGCGCATCCACATCATCCAGAGCGGCTATCCGCTGCATGTGATGCACGGCTACAGCATTCCGGCCGCCGATGCGCTCGATTTCGTCAAGCGGGTGCGGCGTCTGGCGGCATCCGACACACTCGCCGATATCGAGACCGTCGCCGATGCGCGGCGTCCGTTGCTGACCTACGCGGCGCTGGTGCTCGAATACATCATCCGCGTTGCCAAGCCGAAGACCATCGTGTTCTCGACTTTCGGCGTTCGTGAGGGACTGCTTTACGAGATGCTGCCCGAACGCGAGCAGCAGAAGGACGGCTTGATCGCCGCGGCCGAGGCGCTGAACGCCTTGCGGTCACGTTCGCCGCGTCACGCGACAGACCTGATCGCGTGGACCGACAGGCTGGTGCGGGTCGCGGGTTTGCGCGAAAACGAGGACGAGCGGCGCCTGCGGCACGCCGGGTGCTTGCTGTCCGACATCGGCTGGCGCGCGCATCCTGATTATCGCGGCGAGCAGACGCTGAACATCATCACCAACGCGAATTTCGGCGCGGTCAGCCACCACGATCGCGCGTTTTTGGCGCTGGCAATTTTCTACCGCTATGCCGGGCTCAACGCCGAAAACGAAGCACCGGAAATCGTGCGCGCGTTGATTCCGCAGGCTATGGTTGAGCGGGCGAAATTGCTCGGCGCGATGTTTCGCGTCGCGCATCTGATCTCGGCGGCACAAACTGGCGTGCTGCCGTATACGCATTTCCGCAATCAGGCGCGCAAGCTGCTTTTGGTGTTCGATCACAGGGTTGCCGACTTGGCCGCCGACCGCGTCGCCAATCGCTTCCGGCAATTCGCCAGATTGATCGGCCGCAGCAGCGCGATGGTGAAGCGGTAGGCGCGATCCCATCTTGTCATGGCCGGATTTATTCCGGCCATCCCGATTGGCAATCCACAGTGTCTAACTTATCGAAATTACCTAGACGGTGCCCGGTGATGACAACAGGGGAAGTTTTTTACTCCCGATCCACGCTCACCACGCGACCTTTGTCGATGGCGAGTACGACGCGGCCCTGCTTGAGCGCCAGCGCCGCCTCGCCGAACAATTCGCGCCGCCAGCCGTGAAGGGCCGCCACATCGGCGTTATCATCGAGGGCGATCTGTTCGAGATCGTCGGTGGTGGCGATCACTTTACTGGCGACCGCGTGGCGTTCCGACGTCATGCGCAGCAGCACTTTCAGAAGCTCGACGGTGGCAGCGCCATTTCCTGAATTGCGTGGCTTGTCGATTTTCGGAATGGTCGATGGATCGCGCGCGAGGCCACGTTTGACGGCGGCCACGATGTCCTGCCCCCATTTCGATTTGTCGAAGCCTTTCGGCAGTGAGCGCAGCGTAGCAAGACGCTCGACGCTGGCCGGCGCGTGGGTGGCGATATCGCCGATGGCGTCGTCCTTCAACACCCGACTGCGCGGCACGTCGCGGGTCTGAGCTTCCTGCTCGCGCCAGGCGGCGACTTCCATCAGCACTGCGAGATCCTTCGGCTTGCGCACGCGGGTGCGCAATCGCTCCCATGCGCGCTCGGGATGAAAGTCGTAGGTTTTCGGCGAGGTGAGAATTTCCATTTCCTCGCTGACCCAGTCGCTGCGGCTGCGTTTCTTGAGATCGGCGTCGAGGGCCGCGAACACGTCGCGCAGATGGGTCACATCGGCGAGCGCATAGGTGATCTGGTCCTGCGTCAGCGGGCGATGCGACCAATCCGTAAAACGATGTGTCTTGTCGAGTCGCGTGCCGGTGATGCGCTCGACCAGTTGGTCGTAGGCGATGCTGTCGCCATAACCCAGCACCATCGCGGCCACTTGCGTGTCGAACACCGGATGCGGCACGATACCGGCGCGGTGCCAGACGATTTCGATGTCTTGTCGCGCGGCGTGAAAAACCTTCAGCACTTTTTCATCGGCCATCAGGTCGAAGAATGGTTTGAGGTCGATGCCCGCAGCCAGCGTATCGACGATCACGGCCTCATCGGCGCTCGCAAGTTGTACGACGCAGAGCAGGGGGTAATACGTCGTCTCGCGCAGAAATTCAGTATCGACGGTGATGACGGTAAATTTCGCGAGGCGCTCGCAGCAGGCCGTGAGCTGGTCTGTCGTTGTGATGATGTCCATGCGGGGTTCATAGCGCGTCCGGCAGGATTATCCATCCACAAAATCAGGCCTGATATGTTTGCTCCATGCAATGATGCATTGCGGTCCTGGATGTGGTGAGGTCGCGGCCATGATAATCAATCTCGACCATCTCGTAGTGCTGGTGCGCGACCTCGAGGCGGGCATCGCCAGCTACCAAAATCTGTTCGGGCGCAAAGCTGTGTGGCGCGCGACGAGCGATGGTGCTGCGACGGCGATCTTTACGCTCGGCAATATGTCGCTCGAACTGATCTCGTCGTCAGGGAGTGGAGCAACCGGCGACCGCGTGCGCGCCGCATTGGACCGACAAGGTGAGGGGTTGGTCAGCCTCGCATTCGCCGTCAGCGATATCGAACGCGCTCATCGTCGTTTGACGCGTTTGGGTTTGCAGCCGGAGGCGATTTCCGACAACGAGAGCCGCGATCTGAAGACCGGCAAAACGATTCCCTGGAAACGCACGCGGGTGCCTGTTGAGTCGACGCATGGCATCAGGATGTTCTTCATTCAACGCGAGGCGTCGCTCGACCCATCGCCCGCCATCGCGCCGTCACCCATCGATGCGCTGGATCATGTCGTGATCGCGACGCCCGATCCGGAGCGCGCGGCGGCGCTTTACGGTGCAAGACTTGGATTGGACATGCGGCTCGATCGGACAAATCCGGATTGGGGTGCGCGGCTGATGTTCTTCCGCTGCGGCGATCTGGTCGTCGAGATCGTGCATCGCCTGAAGGAAGGCAAAGGCGACGGCCCCGATAAGGTCTGGGGCCTGTCGTGGCGTGTTGCCGATATCGACGCGACCCGCGCGCGGCTTCATGGCGGGGGCTTTGAGGTGTCGGAGACGCGCGCTGGCCGCAAGCCGGGGACGCGGGTGTTCACGGTCAAAAGTCGCACCTGCGGTGTGCCGACGCTAGTGATCCAGCAGGGCCAGTAATGCGCGCAGGCTAGCCGCAACAATACCCGGTCTGAATCGGCGGGCACGGCACTGTCCCATAGGAACAGAACACGCAGCAATCTCCGGGCTTGGGTTTCAGCCGCGCGCCACAGCCAGAACAGTCGTAGAAGAATTGGCACGCATCTGTCGGCATCGTTTCGGCGGCCCGGTAGTCGCAAGAAGGGCACGTGAGGACGGATTGAAGCTGCATCGTCAGCGCTTACTCCCTTGGATTGGGCGGGTCCAATCACGGCGCTGAGATGGTGTTCGGCCTGCTCCTTTGATTTGGGACCGAAATCGGCCATGCCATGTGCCTATGCACCTCGCCATGGGAGCGCCAGCACCGCTGATTTTCTTGGGCTTTTGGCTGGTTTTGCAGGATCAAATCGGCCCGCCTGCGGTTGCCGCGTTCTGCCTCGTCGGCTAAACCCTGCGCGCGCCTTATCAGGCGCCGCCCCCTTTGATTCTGTTGTCGTCGCCGATTTTCCAGGATTTTCATGCATCGCTATCGTTCCCATACTTGTGTTGATTTGCGCGACAGCGACATCGGCAAGGAGGCTCGCCTGTCAGGCTGGTGCCATCGCATCCGCGACCACGGCGGCGTGCTGTTCATCGACCTGCGCGACCATTACGGCATGACCCAATGCGTGATCGACCCGGATTCCAACGCCTTCAGGCTTGCCGAGACGTTGCGCGCGGAGTG
>JBBRGE010000161.1:0-5813 GCA_038241045.1 Hyphomicrobiales bacterium
CGATCACAGTTGCCGTTCCGTACTGATCGTCGTGGAAAACCGGGACCGATAATCGGCGGGACAATTCTTCGACGGTTGCGAAACAATGAGGAGCAGCGACGTCCTCCAGATTGAAGCCAGCGAACGACGGTTCAAGTGCAGCAATGTGATCCACGAGCTTTGCGGGGTCCCGCACGTCCAGACAAACCGGCACAGCGTCGAGCCCTGCGAGCAACTTGAACATGATTGCCTTGCCTTCCATGACCGGAAGCGCCGCAAGTGGCCCCGCACGACCAAAACCCAGAACCGCAGTCCCGTCGGTCACTACAGCAATGGTATTGGCGCGGTTGGTCAAAATATCCGCTTGGCTCGGATCAGTGACAATTCTTTGCACAAGCGTTCCAACGCCAGGCGTATAGAGCGTGGCCACATCGCGCAGTGATCCGACATGGACTTTCGGCACTACTTCCAGCTTGCCATGCCCCGAGAAAACGTCGCGCACGGCCGCTACAGCGGCTTCCGGCGTAACTTTCCATCGAGTGTCGCGACCAAACATCAGGCTGCGCTCCCGTCGCGTCGGCGCTGTGCATATCGCTGCTGACGAACGGTTGCGGTAATTTCATGCGCAAGCATTCCTTCGCTTGCGCACATACGGCCCATGATCGGCGCGATACGCTCACTCGCCTCAGGCGTCAGTCGCTGGTAGGTCACGGTTTTCAGAAACTTTCCAACCCACAAGCCGCCCGTGTAGCGCGCAGCGCGGCCAGTCGGGAGAGTATGATTAGTACCAACCCCCTTGTCGCCATAAGCCACCGTGCTCTCTTCGCCGACAAAGAGGCTGCCGTAATTCTTGAGTTTTTCGAGATAATAGCCGTTATGCCTTGTCAGCACTTCGAGATGCTCCGGAGCGTACTGATCGCTGAGCGCGATAGCGGCATCTTCGCTATCAACGACCGCGACCTCGCCCCAGCGCGCCCACGCTGCGCCTGCGATAGCGGCAGTCGGCAGCGTCAGCAATTGCCGCTCAATCTCTGCAATCACCTCGCGGGCCAATTTATGCGATGTTGTGATCAGCCATGCAGGGCTGTCCGGTCCATGCTCGGCCTGTCCAAGAAGATCTGTCGCAACCAGCGCTGGATCGGCACTATCGTCGGCAATCACAAGTATTTCTGTAGGTCCCGCTGGAAGGTCGATGCCGATAAGTCCGAACAGCTGACGCTTTGCTTCAGCAACATATGCGTTTCCAGGTCCGGTGATCATATCCACCGGACGCATCCCCACGCGGCCAAAAGCCATCGAAGCAAGTGCCTGCACACCTCCGATCGAATAAATCTCGGTGGCTCCCGATTCGGCGAGTGCATAAAGCGTCGGCGGGAAAATGCCCTGTCCATCCCGTGGCGGCGCCGCGCCGATCACATGATTGACACCCGCAACCTTTGCGGTCGCGACACTCATGATCGCAGCCGATATCAAAGGGTACTTGCCGCCGGGGATATAACAACCGACCACATCCACTGGAATTATTTTCTGTCCGAGCGTGATCCCGTTGCCGAACTCTTCTTCAAATTCTGAAAGTGAATCGCGTTGGCGCTTGGCGAAATCAGTGACCTGTTTCTTGCAGAAGGCGAAGTCCTCTTTGAAAGTCGCACTCATCGCTTTGCGCGCCACCGCGATATCGTCTTCAGCCACCCGAAACTCTGACGCGTGCCACCCATCGAGATCCCGGGCATGGCGGCGAACCGCATCGTCGCCCCCCTGCTCAATGTCGGCGATCATGTTCCGCACACGATCGACAAGGTCGCGATTATCTTGCCGAGATTGCTTCTCTGCACGCTTTAAGTAATCCACCATCAGTCATTGCCTTGTAAAACGGCCTTTCAGATGTAACCGGTTACATAAATATTCTCCGTCTGATAACTCTTGTCAACTCCTGAGCTTTGTCTTCTGTTTGCAACAATGAAAAACACAGAAAAATCGGTAACAATCCGCTGGCTTGCTCAGCAGGCGGGGGTTTCGGTCGCCACCATCAGCCGGGCCCTGCGACATCCCGACACTGTTGCACCGCAAACGCGCGAGCGAATCCTCAAGCTGGTCAATCGTCATCAATTTGTACCGGACGGACGTGCGGCAACATTTTCGTCAAAGCGCGCCGGCGTCATCGGCCTGATCGTTCCGACCATTTCGAACTCGATCTATGCGGAGTTCACCGAAGCAATTCAGAGCCGACTGCAAGCCGCAGATCTTAGTCTTTTGATCGCAAACGCGAATTACTCAGCAGAGATCGAACGCGACATCATCCGCAAGCTAATTGAAAGCCGGGTCGAAGGCGTCATCCTGACAGGCTACAAGCGCGATGCAGCTCTTTATAATCTCTTGCGTCACTATCATATTCCGTTCGTCGTCACATGGTCGACGAGTCCCAAGGTATCGATCCCTTCGATCTCTTTCGACAACCGCTTGGCGGCCGCCGAAGCCACCGAAATGCTTATCAAGCTTGGTCATAAACGCATCGGAATGATGTGCGGCTTGACGAATATTAACGACCGAGCCGCGCAACGCCTTGAGGCCTATCGTTCGGTTCTCTCCCGCTACAAAATCCCCTTCGATGCGGAAATCGTGTCGGAGCAGCCTTTCGAAATTGAGGCGTCTGCGGAAGCTGCAAGTCGCCTTATCTCGTTGTCGAGGCCGCCGACCGCCCTATTCTGCGCGAACGACATTCAAGCGCTTGGCGCGTTGTTTGCTTGCCAGCGGCTGAAAATTCGTGTGCCGCATGACATTTCTATTATCGGGTTCGACGATCTTCCAATCACGAGGGTCGTCAACCCTCCTTTGTCGAGTGTTCATGTGCCCGCAAAGCGAATGGGGCATGCCGCAGCGGATGCGCTGATCGACGCCGCGCGTAGGAACATTCCGGTGAAGAGCCAAATTATTGGCACAGAGCTGATCATGCGAGGCAGCACCATGCCCCTCGCATCTCCGCGCACCAAGTCCCGATCATAAAGCATGGCCACGCTACAACCGCGGAGATGAGCTGCCCTGTCTTTTTTGGAGCAAGCTTTGTGAGAGAATGTTTTGGAAAGGTTCAACTTGCATTCCATAACCACTCATGACGCGAATTTAAGCGCGAAAAGCGGCGGCCCAATCATCCCGCTAGCTTAGACGTTTCCACCACTTCATCAACGCGGATAGGGTTTTCGGTACACACATGAGTCTGAGCAGATTAGCTCACCCTTGGCTGTCTCATCCGTTCATCGGAAGCTGATGCAAACATCTAACACTCCTGCATTTCGCGGCATTGCTCGGCACGCCTCGAACCGGTGCGCGATTCGAGCGATATATCACTGGTGAAAGGACTAAAAGAAAAGGCAATAATGTTTCCGTCTGGGCCTCTGCGCTATGCCATTGTTGATGGCCTAGACATGCGTGAGAGTCGGCTCTCCAAGCATCACGACGCCAAATTGCGACGTTGAGCTAGAAGCGTTTCACGGACGCTGAGGGAGGAACCCAACGGTGAAAACAAAGCAGCTAAATTCTGACAAACTGCGAATTCCAAAGCCGCCCCACCCACTGAATCGGCGCGAGCCGCTTCCATGGCAGTGCCCGAAGCCCTCAGAAGAAGATCCGCAGGCTATCGCACGCGTCCAAGCAATTCTCGAAAGCCCCAGTTATCGCCGGGCCGATGCCGACCTCGATTTCCTTGCGCGGGACAGCATGAGGGGCGTCCGCCTGCAGATCGACTATTTCAAGCCCGAAAATCTTCTTGAAGAGCACCACATTCACCAAACGATCGTGGTCTTCGGAAGTACCCGGATTTGCGAGCCGGCGGCGGCATGCCGCAAGGTGAATATGTTGAAGACAGCCCTGTCAGCCGACATGGGCAACAAGGATTTGGCGCGTCGTCTTGCAATTGCCACGCGTGTCCACGCCAAAAGCCATTATTACGACGTCGCCCGCGAATTCGGACGCTTGGTAAGCGCGGCGAACCAAACCGCCCATGAGCAGCAACGAGTCCTCGTCACCGGCGGCGGGCCGGGAATCATGGAAGCGGCCAATCGTGGCGCATTTGACATCGAAGCCAAATCCGTAGGTCTCAACATCAGCCTACCTCATGAGCAATATCCGAATCCCTATATCACGCCCGATCTTTGTTTCAATTTTCATTATTTCGCGATGCGCAAGCTTCATTTTCTCCTGCGAGCCAAGGCGTTGGTCGCTTTTCCCGGAGGGTATGGCACCATCGACGAACTGTTCGAAGTGCTCACGCTCATTCAAACACGCAAGATCAAGCCGATTCCGGTCGTCTTGGTGGGCGAGAGCTTTTGGCGCCAGGCGTTCAATCTAGATTTCCTGGTCGACGAAGGCGTTATAGATCAGGAAGATCGCGAATTATTCTGGTTTGCTGAAACAGCCGAAGAAATCTGGAACGGCATATTGCAATGGCACGACCTGAGCGGCGAGCCCTTGCACGTTGCGTGAGAAGCTGATCATCGAACACTTAAGGAACATCCCGTGAAATTATCATTTTATGGCGCCGACCGCAGCGTCACCGGCTCGTGTCACATGGTTGAGTGTGCCGGAAAGCGAATCCTAATTGACTGCGGGCTGTACCAGGGCGGCCGAGAACTGAACGAAGAAAATACGCACCCGTTCGGATTCGATGCTGCCAGCATCGACTACGTCTTGCTCACCCACGCCCATCTTGATCATTGCGGCCGGCTGCCGCTGCTGGCTAAGCGAGGGTTTCGCGGCGAAATCATCACGACGGCTGCCTCGCGGGAGCTGACCCGGTTGGTATTACTCGATGCAGCCCACCTGCAGGAAGAAGATGCCCGTCAAAAAGCAAGTACGACCGCGCGACGCGGTTCGACAGGTCAGCTCTTAGCATCGCTCTATTCGGTCACCGACGCTTTGAACTCTTTCGACCATTTCGGACGAACGGCTAATTACGATGTGCCGATCGAGGTCGCCGCGGGCGCGCGCGCCACCTTCATCAATGCTGGTCACATCTTGGGTTCGGCCAGCATTTATCTGCAGCTCACGGAAGGGTCAAAGCAATCCACTGTGTTATTCTCAGGTGATCTCGGCAAATCCGGCGGCCCGTTGCTATGCGCTCCCGCAAAGCCACCGGCCGTTGCCAACGTGGTGATGGAAACCACGTATGGTGACCGTTTGCACAAGCCTTTAGGACCATCCATCGAGGAGTTTTATGGCGCCATAACCGACACATTCAAACGCGGTGGAAATGTCGTCGTTCCCACTTTCGCATTGGAGCGAGCGCAGGAGTTGCTTTATTTTATCAGCCAGGGCATCGAACAAGATCGATTGACCAAATCGACGCAGGTTTTTGTCGACTCACCTATGGCAATCTCCGCCACCGAAATCATGCAGCGCCATCCGGAGGATTTGCGGCCGGAAATAGCGAAGCTCATTCGAGAAGGACACGATCCGTTTCAATTTCCCGGATTGCACTACACGCGCGAGAGTGCCGAGTCGATCGCACTGAACAAGATCCAATCAGGCGCCATCATCTTGGCGGGCTCGGGCATGTGTACGGGTGGTCGCGTGCGCCACCATCTCAAGCACAATTTGGGCAACTCAAAATCGAGCGTGGTTTTCGTTGGGTACGCCGCCAGTGGCACTTTGGCGCGTCGTATCATCGATGGCGCCAAAGAAGTAAACATTCTCGGCGACCAAATCCCGGTACGAGCTCGCATCTACACGATCAACGGTTTCTCTGCCCATGCGGACCAGGCCGAGCTGTTGGCTTGGCAAAAGCAGACCGGTGCGAAGAAAACTTTCCTCGTTCATGGAGAAGAAAAGACGATGCGAAGCTT
>JBBRGE010000162.1:0-5793 GCA_038241045.1 Hyphomicrobiales bacterium
CGCTGATGGATCGCATCGATCTGCGCATCGAAGTTCCGGCGGTGACCGCCGCCGATTTGATCCTGCCGCCCCCCGCGGACGGATCGGCCGACGTGGCCGCGCGCGTCGCCGCGGCCCGCGACATCCAGAGAGCGCGCTACACGGCTGCCGGATTGCCGCATATCCGCACCAATGCGGAAGCGCCGGCATCGGTGCTGGAAAAAATCGCGCAGCCGGACGCCCCCTGCTTAAAACTGCTGCGCGACGCCTCCGAGGCGATGAGGCTGTCGGCGCGCGGCTACCATCGCGTGCTCCGGGTGGCGCGGACCCTCGCCGACCTCGACGGCAACGCGACCGTGGGGCGGCTTCATATCGCCGAGGCGCTATCATATCGGGCGCTTGCCGACGACGTCCGTCGCGCGGCGTAAGTTTGCGCCTGCAAACACTTCCGTAACGACCTGCGTTTACCCTTCAGGAACCATAAGCGGCTCGATCCGGAAAAGAGGACAGCTTTTCCACCCAGATCGAGCGTGTACCAGTTCTGTAGGTAGCGTCATGCGTTTCAAACTTCTTGCGTCAGCCGTTCCATTGCTCCTGGCTGGCATTATGACGGGCGGAAAATTTGGCCCCGGTGCCCGGCCCTGCATTTCGCTCGACGGCACGACGCTTCAGATGGCGACAGCGCCGTGGCAAGATCAGTTTCACGTCAGCTTTACGGATAACCGCTCTGCCGCAACGGTTCGCGTCCAGATCGTCGACCGGGCAGAACTCGCCGACTTTACCGTGATCGACGACATCGACACGGCTGACGCACAAAGCTGCAGCCCTGCGGATAACATCAAGTTTGTCGGCGTCACGACGCAGGCGTCACCCGGTGAACCGGTGATCTATCTGTCGCATGAAGGCGGCGCGGATTACCGCATCTTCGTGCAGTCGCGCGCATTCAGCATGCAAGACGCCGCTGCCTTGATCGTGGGCGCGAACCGCGCCACCTCGGCCAAGCGCACGGCCGCGCTTTAACGGTTCATCAACCATGTTTGCATTGGCGCGTCACACCGGGCCGCGCCTCAAGCACTTCGCAAGATCGGCGACGCATTCTCGGCGTTGGCAACGCATGACGAAACTTCGGGACGGCCAATGATACCGCGGTCATTACGATTGAGAACCCGCCTGCGCCGCCTCGGCCGCCGCTATCCGCGCGCTAATTTCGTCGTTCGTTCGTTCATGATCTTTTCCGCCGCGTTCGGCGGCGCTTACGGCTTCATCAGCGGCAGCCGCGGCGAGAATTCCGGCTACGATCCGCAGGCGTTTGCGATCGGCGCGAGCTTCCTGTTTGCGCTTGCGTGCGTCGGACTGGCGACGATGAGCATGCGGATGCGCTGGCTGCGCAAGAAAATGCGCAAGATCGAGATGCGCAATGAAGCGCTGGTGGATCGCAACTGGGAATTGAAGGAAGCCGAGGAACGCGCGCGCTCGCTGTTCGAATCGCAGAGCGACCTGATTGTGCTGCGCGATTCTCAAGGCCGCATCACGTCGGCGAACGATGCGTATTGCGCCATGGCGCAGACGCCGCGCGAAAATCTGATCGGAACGGCCTTCACGTTTTCAGTCCTTGAGCAGGGCCTTGAGGCCACTGAGCCGAGCGGCACGCGCGTCCACGATCAGAAAATCGACAGCGCCTGGGGTCCGCGATGGATTGCATGGCGCGAAGGCTATGTGCGCCGCGACGCCGATCAGCCCGCCGAGTTGCAATGCGTCGGTCGCGATGTGACGGATCGCGCCGAGACCGAACGCGCGCTCGCCGAGGCGCGCGATCACGCCAACAACGCCAATCGCGCCAAGTCGAAGTTTCTGGCGATGGCGTCGCATGAAATCCGCACGCCGCTCAACGGCATTCTGGGAATGAGCGGCCTTCTGCTCGACACATCGTTGACCGCCGAACAGACGACTTACGCCAAGGCCGTAAAAACCTCCGGCGATGCGCTGCTGGCGCTGATCGAGGAGTTGCTGGATTTCTCCAAGATCGAAGCCGGAAAAATCGATCTCGAACAGCGGCCGTTCGCGCTGTCGGCATTGATCGAGGACATCACCGAATTGCTGGCGCCGCGCGCGCAGGCCCGCAAACTCGAAATCGCCGCGTATGTTGATGAGCGGCTGCCGCTGGATGTCATCGGCGATGCCGCGCGCCTGCGGCAAGTGCTGCTCAATCTTGCGGGCAATGCGATCAAATTCACGCCGACCGGCGGCGTCGCCATCATCGTCGAACCCGGCATCTGGCCCGGCGAGATCAGTTTCCTGGTGCGCGACACGGGAATCGGCATCGCGCCGGACGCACAACAAAGAATTTTCCGCGAATTCGAGCAAGCAACCGAGCGCACCGCGCGCAATTATGGCGGCACGGGATTGGGTCTCAGCATTTCGGAGCGCATCGTCAAGCGCATGGGCGGACGCATCACGCTCGAAAGTGCCGAGGGTTCGGGCGCGACGTTCGAGTTTTCGATTCCGTTGAGCGCGGTGGAAGCCGACGGTTCGGTTGCCATGCTCGACGTGCCGGATCTCAGCGGCAAGTCGATCATGCTGGTCGCGCCGCAAACGATCGAAGCCTCGTTGATCGCGCGGCGCGTCGAGCGCTGGGGCGCTCACACCTGCACGGTCGCCGATCCATCGATCGCGCGCGCATTGCTGCCGGAACGATCATGGCACGCGGTTCTCGTCGATCGCACGATCGGCGTGTTCGAGATGAAGCAACTCGGCGAGGCAGCACTTCATCACGCCACGCTTCGCATCGCAATGTTCACGCCGGCCGCCCGCCAGGACATCGACGCATCGATGATGGCGTCGTTCAACGGCTATCTGGTGAAACCATTGCGCGCCGCATCGCTCGCCGCGCGTCTTGTTTCGCACGGGGCCAGCCTCGCGCCGGACATGCCGGATGAGAGCATCGTCGCCGCCGATTCCGTTTTACCCGCACTCGCAAACCGTGGCCTGTCCGTGCTGGTCGCGGAAGACAACGAGATCAACGCGCTTCTCATTCGTTCACTGCTCGCGAAACTCGGTCATCGTCCTGTGCTCACCACCGACGGCGAGCAGGCACTCGAATCCTGGGTCGCGGCGGAGACCGCGGGCGCGCCCTATGATCTCGTGCTGATGGATGTGCAGATGCCGAAGCTCGACGGCATCGAGACCACGAAACAGATTCGCGCGCGGGAATCATCACGCAGCCTGCGCCACACGCCGATCATCGCGCTCACTGCAAACACTCTCGTCGATGACCGCTATGCGTGTTTCGAGGCCGGCATGGATGGATTTCTCGTCAAACCGCTCGACCGCGACAAGCTGGCCGATGCGCTGGCAACCGTCCGCGTGACGGGAAGCGTCGCCGCCTAACCGCGTCACACAGCGCAAACACGCCTGTCACAAATCCGTATCACGGCCATGCTTATTCGGTCTTGAGCCTGCATTCCCGCGATTCGTTGGGAAGTGGCGGAAGGATACGCATGCACGGCGACAAGTCCGGCTTGATCGAGATGTTCAGGCCAGAGATTGCGAAGTCGGCAGCCTCGGCGGCAATCACGTGGCTGAGGCCGCAAAGCGCCAACGCGATCGTCAAACCGAAACGGATATTTCCGGCGGCTCCCGTGCTCGGCCGTATCGGCGCGCTCGAAGTGCGGCTCGCGCAATCCAAGAGCGATGTGAAGCGCGCGCAAAAACTGCGCTACAAGGTTTTCTACAAGGACGGCCACGCCATCGCGGATGCCGCCACCATGCTGGCGCAGCGCGACAAGGATGCGTTCGATAAAATCTGCGATCATCTGATGGTGATCGATCATGCCGCCAAGCCTTCGCTGAGCGGCAAGCAGCCGGTGGTCGGCACCTATCGCCTTCTGCAGCAGAATATCGCAGATCATCACGGCGGATTCTACACCGGCCATGAGTTCGATATTTCCGGGCTGATGCAGCGCCAGCGCGGACTGAAATTCTTGGAGCTGGGCCGCTCCTGCGTGCTGCCGCAATATCGCACCAAGCGCACGGTCGAACTGTTGTGGCATGGCGTGTGGAGTTATGTGCGCCGCTATCAGTTCGACGTCATGATCGGTTGCGCCAGCTTCGAGGGCACGGATCCTAGTCGCCTGGCATTGCCGCTGTCGTTCCTGCATCACTTCGCACGCGCGCCCGATGGCTGGCAAGCCAGCGCGCATGCCTCGCGCCGCATCGACATGAACATGATGGCGAAAGATGCCATCGACACCAAGGCAGCACTACGCGCGCTGCCGCCGCTCATCAAAGGTTACCTGCGAGTCGGCGCATTTGTCGGCGACGGCGCGGTGATCGACAACCAGTTCGGGACCACTGACGTGCTGATCGTGATGCCGGTGTCGGAGATCAACCAGCGCTATCTCGGCCATTTCGGCGCTGACGCGAGCCGTCACGCGGCGTAAACGTCGCCGGAACTGAGCTTGTCATCGCCGGGCCTGTCCCGGCGATCCCGATAAATTTGGCAGTGTGCTTAAAGGATCGAGATGGCCGGAATAAATCCGGCCATGACAATTTCGAACGTGGCCTGCGGGACAACTACAGCCTTCGCAGGGACACCGTCTCGATGACGTGATCGCTGCCTTTTTTAAGAATCAAAGTGGCGCGCGGGCGCGTCGGCAAAATGTTTTCTTTCAGGTTGACCAGATTGATCGTGTTCCACAGCTGTAGCGCCTTCGCGGTCGCTTCTTTGTCGGACAGTTTCGAATAGCGGTTGAAGTAAGATCGCGGATCGTGAAACGCCGTGTCGCGCAATGCGATGAACCGCTCAACGTACCAGTCGCGCAAAATATCTTCATCGGCGTCGATATAGACCGAGAAGTCGAAAAAATCCGACACGAACGGCACAGCCTTGCCGTCACTCGGCAAGCGTCCGGTTTGAAGTACGTTCAATCCCTCGACGATCAAAATGTCAGGCCGATCGATTTCAACGCCCTCATTCGGAATGATGTCGTAGGTCAGATGCGAATAAACAGGTCCGCGCACGGGACGGCGGCCGGCCTTGATGTCGGATAAAAACGCCAGCAACGCCGGAAGATCGTAGCTTTCAGGAAAGCCTTTCTTGCCCATCAGCCCGTCGCGTTCCAGCGTCTCGTTCGGATAGAGAAACCCGTCCGTCGTCACCAGATCGACCTTTGGCTTTGGCGACCAGCGCGCCAGCAGCGCCTGCAGCACGCGCGCCGTGGTGGACTTTCCAACCGCGACCGAACCCGCGACGCCGATGATGTAGGGCATCTTGCGATCTTCGATGCCGAGAAACTGCCGCTGCGCCACGAACAGCCGCTGCGCCGCAGAGACATAGAATGTCAGCATGCGCGACAGCGGCAGATAAATTTCCTCGACTTCCTTGATGTCGAGCCGGTCATGCATCGAATGCAGCTGATCGATTTCCTCGGCGGTCAGCGTCATCGGCGTATCGTCGCGCAATGCGGCCCACTGCGCGCGCGTGAACACGCGGTACGGATTATACTGGATCGTATCGGCTCTCACATCCATGAGCCACTTCCCTCAACCGAACGCATACGCATCGCTCTCTCAACTCACAGCTCAGTCGCGCTTGCGCGCGGCCTTCTCCTCAAGCCCCGACATCTGCGTTCGCTTCGCCAGTTCGTCTTCGATATCCGACAACTTGATGTCGCGCGATTTCAGAAGCACCAGAAGATGAAAAATTAAATCCGCGCTTTCTGCAATCAGATTGCCGCGATTGTTCTCGACCGCGGCGATCACCGACTCGACGGCTACGACGCCGAGCATTTTGGCGCAGTGATCAGTAACCTTGTC
>JBBRGE010000163.1:0-5754 GCA_038241045.1 Hyphomicrobiales bacterium
GGACGCACCGCGCCCGACAGCGAGATCTCACCGAAATAGACCGCATCGACCGGCAGCGGCGCATTCACCAGCGACGACACCAGTGCTGCCGCAGCCGCAATGTCGGCGGCGGGCTCCTGAATGCGAAGGCCGCCCGCGACATTCAGATAGACGTCATGGCCGCCGAGCTTGACGCCGCAATGCGCCTCGAGAACTGCCAGCACCATCGACAGCCGCGACGGGTCCCAGCCCACAACTGCACGCCTCGGCGTGCCGAGCGTTGTCGGCGCGACCAGCGCCTGCAGCTCGACCAGCACGGGGCGGGTGCCTTCGATGCCGGCGAACACGGCGGTGCCGGGCGATCCAAGGTCGCGTTCGGATAGAAACAGTTCGGACGGATTGGAGACTTCGCGCAAACCCAAACCCGTCATCTCAAACACGCCGATCTCATCCGTGGGGCCGAAACGGTTTTTCACGGCGCGCAAAATGCGAAATTGCTGCGAGCCTTCGCCTTCAAACGACAGCACTGCATCGACCATGTGCTCGACCACACGCGGGCCTGCGATCTGGCCGTCTTTCGTCACGTGGCCGACGAGAATGAGGGCAGCGCCCGAGCGTTTGGCAAAACGAATGAGCGCCTGCGCCGAGGCGCGGACTTGCGTGACAGTGCCGGGGGCGGATTCCACCGTGTCGGTCCACATGGTCTGAATGGAATCGATCACCACGAGACGAGGGAGAGTGCCTTCGGACAGTGTGGCGATGATGTCTTCGACGGATGTCTCTGCCGCGAGCTGGACTGCGGCATCCGACAATCCAAGCCGTTCGGCACGAAGGCGGACTTGGCCCACGGCTTCTTCGCCGGAGATATAAACCGCGCGATGGCCGGCGCGCGCCATGAGGCTTGTGGCTTGCGTCAGCAATGTGGATTTGCCGATGCCGGGATCGCCTGCCATCAACAGGACCGAACCGCGCACGAAGCCGCCGCCGGTGACGCGGTCGAGTTCGGCCATGCCCGAGGGCAGACGCGGCGCGTCCTCGGTGGTGCCCGTCAGCGATTCAAGTTTGATGAGGCGGCCCTTGCGTTTGGACCGGATCGAGATCGGCACTGAGGTGGCGGCAACCGCATCCTCGTCCGACAGCGAATTCCATTCGTTGCAGGACTCGCACTTGCCCTGCCACTTGTTATAGGCGGCACCGCAGTTCTGGCAGACAAACGAGAGAACGGCAGCGCGCGCCATAGAGAAAAAGCCCCAGAATCCAGCACAAAGTATGTTCTGTATTTGTTCTCTATTTTGGGTGGAAAGTCAAGGGAAATCCGCGCCGTCCGCAGCCGCTTATTCCGCCGCGCCCGTATAAACTCGCGCATACCGGTTGCCGAGATTGGTCAGCACCTCATAGCCGATGGTGCCGCAATGATGCGCCAACTCATCGACGGTGATGCCCTCGCCAAGCAGCGTCACCATGCCGCCGCGCTTGATCGCGTTGGGCGGCACATCCGTGATGTCGATAGCCATCAGGTCCATCGAGATGCGGCCCACGATGGGGCAGCGCTGTCCGGCGACGATCGCTTCGGCGCTGCGCGTGCCGTCTATGCCGCTCGCGGCGCGGAAATAACCGTCAGCATAACCAGCGGCGGCGATGGCGAGCCTGGTCGGACGTTTTGCGGTCCATATCCCGCCATAGCCGACGGTGGCACCTTCTTCGATCTTGCGGATTTGCGCGACGCGCACTTTCAGATCGACCACCGCGTGCATCGGCGTGTCGGCTTCGGGCGTCGGATTGACGCCGTAGAGTGCCGCGCCCGGGCGCAACAGATCGAAATGAAACTGGCTCCCAAGAAAAATTCCCGACGAGTTCGACAGCGACGCAGGCACGCCGGAAAATCCCGATGCGATGTCGCGGAACGCCGCGACCTGACGCCCGTTGGCCGGATCGCCGAGAACCTCCGCGCTGACGAGATGGCTCATCACCAGCGAAATGCCGTGGTCGCCACGCCTGATACGCGGAAATAGGCTTTGGGCTTCGGCCATCGCAAAGCCGAGTCGGTTCATACCAGTGTCGATGTGGATTGCGCAGTCGCCTTTCCAGCCGCCTTGCAGGCGATAGAGATCCCATTCGGCCAATTCGTTCGGATCGCCGATCACCGGGCGGCAATCCAGTTTCGCGAACGTGTCGCCGGTGCCTGCGAAAAATCCGTCGAGCACGTAGATCGCCGCATCGGATGTCGCCTCGCGCGCCGCGCGGGCCTCGTTGAGCGTCGCGACGAAGAAGGTCTTGCAGCCGGCTTTTGCGAGCGCCTTCGTCACCGGCGTCAATCCACATCCGTAGGCGTCTGCCTTGACGACGGCTGCGCATTCCGCCGGCACGCCGGCGCTGTCGAGCTTCTTCCAGTTTGCAACGAGCGCATCGAGATCGATGGTGAGCACGCCGGTTGCGGCGGCGAGCGCTGCGGCGTCGTCCGGGTGAGCGGTCGGCGCGCTGGAGGCGGCCATGGATTTGGGGTCTGAGGCACGGTTCATGATTTACGCAAATCTGGCTTTTACTAACGAACAGAACTCGTGCCCATTTTAGCACAAACTACCCGTCGTAAAGCCCAGATTTGACAGTCGAAATGACCGGATTCGAACGTAGCTAACGCGAAACCGAGCCTACCTGACCTGCGTGGGCATCCGGTTTTCATCTTCAAGGTCGGCGAAGCGCGTGACGCTGGCCTCGAATTGCAGCGGCACCATTCCGGTGGGGCCGTGACGCTGCTTGCCGATGATGACCTCGGCCTTGCCGTGGACATTCTCCATATCGAGCGTCCATTGGGCGAATTCCGCCGTGCCTGCGCGCGGCTCTTTATTCTGCAAATAATATTCTTCGCGATAGACGAACAGTACCACGTCGGCGTCCTGCTCGATCGATCCGGATTCACGCAGGTCCGACAGTTGCGGGCGCTTGTCGTCGCGGTTCTCGACCTGACGCGACAACTGCGAGAGTGCGACGACGGGTACGTTCAATTCTTTCGCCAGGGCTTTCAGGCTGGTGGTGATCTCGGTGACTTCCTGCACGCGGTTGTCGGAGCGCTTGCCTGAGCCCTGCAGCAGTTGGATGTAGTCCACCATGATGACGTCGAGGCCTTTTTGACGCTTCAGCCGGCGCGCGCGCGCGGTCAGTTGCGAAATCGACAGGCCGCCAGTCTCATCGACGAACAACGGCAGGTGTTCGAGTTCGATGGTGTGGTTCTTGATGGTCTCGAACTCGGCCTCGGTGATGCCACCGCGCCGAATTGTGCTCGACGGAATGCCGGTTTGCTCGGCCAGAATACGCGTGGCGAGTTGTTCGGCCGACATTTCGCATGAGAAGAAACCGACAATGCCGCCATTGATGGTCTTGCGCGTGCCGTCGGGCTGCAAATCGTCGCGGTGAGCGCGCGCGATATTGTAGGCGATATTTGTCGCAAGCGCGGTCTTGCCCATGCCGGGTCGGCCCGCGACGATAATCAAATCGGATTGCTGCAAGCCGCCCATTTTGTTGTCGAGAGTCCGCAATCCTGTTGCGATGCCTGACAGTTTTCCGTCGCGCATGAAGGCGTTGGCGGCCATATCGACGGCGGTCTTCATCGCCATCGAGAATTTCTGGAAGCCACCTTCGTAGCGGCCGGTTTCGGCCAGATCGTAGAGCTTGCGTTCGGCGTCCTCAATCTGCGCACGCGGCGCGAAATCCACCGGCGCGTCGAACGCGACATTGACCATGTCCTCGCCGACGCGAATGAGGTCGCGGCGGATCGACAGATCGTAAACCGTGCGGCCGTAATCCTGCGCGTTGATGATCGTGGTCGCTTCAGCGGCGAGGCGCGCGAGGTATTGCGCAACCGTGATGCCGCCCAGATCCGTATCGGCGGGCAAAAACGTCTTCAGCGTGACGGGCGTCGCAATTTTACCGGCGCGAATGAGACTTGCGGCCGTCTCATATACCATCTGATGAATTGGCTCGAAGAAGTGCTTGGCCTCGAGAAAGTTTGAGACCCGGTCGAATGCGTCATTATTGACGAGGATCGCGCCCAGAAGCGCCTGTTCGGCCTCGATATTATGCGGCGCGCTGCGAAAGGCCGGTGCTCCGGCTTCAGGCGCGAGTTTGACGATGTTCGAATCGAGATTGGCCATGAATGTTCAATGATCTTTTATTCGGACGAAAGCGGGGCAATCGGCACTCGATACGCACCATCACCTAATACTCTCCGAGTCGCTGATGAAAGTCGTAAACGCGCTGTCCACGTTGATCACAACCGGAAAAGAAAGATTCAACAAACGCTTGATTTGCAGGCTCTGATCGGCTCTGGCCGCTATCTGCAAGCCCCATTGGAATGTCTCGGCTTTTCTTTGCCGGCCGCAGCGGCGGCAATTGTTTGGAACAAGTCTTGCTAGAATGTTTTTGGCTGTTATTCCCCCGCTGGGTGCCGGAAAAGGACACGTTAAAAAATACCAAATGCCTGCAATTTGCCTCACGCAGATGGGAAATCGCAGGACTTCCATTCGCGGCATAATCCGCTAAAGGTGACCCGAGGATGTCACCCGCTTCGCGCGCGGCGCGTCCTTCCCGATGCCGGATATCTGGAGAATTGGAATGCAGAGCCGAGCGCTCACTTTGGCGGCGGTGGCTTTTATGCTTTGCGGCTTGACTGCGGCTCCTGTCGACGCGCAGAATCTTGAAGCCGGTAAAGCACCGTCCCAAATTTTCTCCAGCACCTGTTCGCTGTGCCACAAGAGTTCGCGCGGATTGCTCAAGTCGGTCGCGCCCGGATCGCTGCCGGGATTTCTGCGCCAGCACTACACCACCAGCTCCGACATGGCAGGCGCGATGGCCGCCTATGTGATGTCCAACGGCGCCGCCAACGCGGCCTTGCCGGGCGGAAATTTGACGCGTCAGGGTGAGGATTCCCGGACCGCGCCGAAGCCTTCCGCCAATCCAGACGGCAGGCCCGAGCCGAAGCCCGAACTGGCCTCGCGCGAAGGCACCAAAGACGGCAACCGAGGCCGCAGGCCGGTGCGCGAAGCGGCGCGGCCGGATGTGGACGGGTTGCAAAATATCCCGAACGTGCTTGAGCCCGCCGCCGAGGAAAATGCAAAACCGTCCGAGCCGTCGAAGCCCGATGCCAATCAAAAATCCGCCAAGGGAAGGGCGAAAAACGAGCCACCGAAGACAGACGCCAAGCGCGAACCGCCGAAGCAGGAGGTCGCGACGCGGCCCGATCCTGTGCCGGAGGTCACGCCCGCACCATCGGAGGATGCGGCGAAACCACAGGGGCCGAGAACCGTCGCCGAATTGCCGACCGGACCGCTGAGCATCGACATGGGCACGCCGGCACCATTGACAGTGACGACCGAGCCCGCCGGTCCGCCGCGGGTGCCAATCTCGCAGTAAACGAGAGTCTGATGTCCTGCCATTAGACCATGCGATGTATCTTCGCGGCTCGATGAGACAAGAAGCCCGGCCTCTCATCGAGACCAAGCTTTGTTTTTTAAGCCAATCGGGTGAACCGCTTATGCGGCGATCTTATTTCGCCTCGGCGGGAGCTTCTTCCGTACGCTCTGCCGCCTGATTGTCGAGCGCTTCCGGATCGAAGAACTCGCCAGCTGCGGCCAGCGCTTCGGCGGCAGCGTCCTGATCTTCCTTGCGGCTCGAGACGTCTTCGCCGCGATTGATGCGCTCAGCCTCCGCTTCGGACCGCGCCACCGTAGCAGAGACATGAATCTCGACTTCGGGATGTACCGCGATCGTGATGCTGTGCTT
>JBBRGE010000164.1:0-5754 GCA_038241045.1 Hyphomicrobiales bacterium
GATCTCGACGCCGCGCACATCGGTGGAGTGATAGGGCCGGAACGTATCGGAGCCGAGCGCGTGAACCAGCGCCTCTGCAATCGCGGCGTCCCTCGCGGCCAGAGTAACGGCGGTCGGCAACCCTTGCGCGACGTCGCTCGCGAAACTCGGCCCGGAGAGAATCGCAGGCAAGGCATGCGGCAGCGTTTCGGAAATAATCTCCGTCATGAATTGATGCGTGCCGCGCTCGATGCCCTTCGCGCAAACGATAACGGGTGTGCCTTTAGCAAGATGCGGTGCCAGCGCCGTTGCGGCCTGCCGCAGGCTCTGCGCGGGCGTCACCAACAACAGCGCATCGGATTTGGCGGCGTGCGTAAGGTCGCTCCTGACGGAAATATTTTTTGCGATTTGAATCCCCGGCAGACGCGGATTTTCGCGCGTGCTTGACATCGTCTCGGCAGCAGATTTTTCGCGCGCATAAAGCGTGACATCGCGTCCGGCGCGAGCGGTGGGATTGGCGAGCGCCGTACCCCACGCGCCCGCGCCGATCACCGAAATGGTTTGATAGGATGGAATATGGAATTATCTCAGTGCTGAGCGCGAGTGATGGCGAACTTCGCCGGGGTCGGCGAATCCTCGTCGAGCCGCCAGCGCGCGCGCGGCGCGCTGTCCATGTCGTCGAGCATGCCGAGCGCAAGACGTTCCGCGCCCGCCCAGGCAATCATCGCGCCGTTGTCGGTACACAGCGCGGGTGGCGGAATGATCAGCGTGGTCTGCGCTTTGGCGGCGATGTCCTGCAGCGCATTTCGGATAGCGAGGTTGGCGGCGACGCCGCCGGCGGCCACCAGCGCGCGCGGCGGTCCGAACTGTTCGTGAAACAGCCGCAAGCCAACCGTGATGCGATCCGCTGTGAGATCGAGGACGGCGGCCTGAAATCCCGCGCAGAGATCGCAGACATCCTGCGGGCTCGTTTCGATCAACCGCGCGGCTTCGTTGCGCACGGCGGTCTTCAATCCGGACAGCGAAAAGTTGGCATCGGGCCGACCGAGCATTGGGCGCGGAAATTCAAACCGCTTGGCGTCGCCGCGCGATGCCGCGCGCTCGACTTCCGGTCCCCCCGGATATGGCAGGCCGAGCATCTTTGCGATTTTATCGAAAGCCTCGCCCATCGCGTCATCGAGCGTGGTGCCGAGCCGGACGTATTTGCCGACGCCGAGCACTGCGACGATCTGGGTGTGGCCGCCTGACGCCAGAAAGAGACAATAAGGAAATGCAAGCGCCACCGTCAGGCGCGGTGTCAGCGCGTGCGCTTCAAGATGATTGACCGCCATCAATGGCGTCTTATGGACAAGTGCGATGGCTTTCGCCGTGGTGAGACCGACGATGACGCCGCCGATCAGCCCAGGGCCCGCAGCCGCCGCGACGCCGTCGAGTTTATCGAATCCGATATCGGCCTCGATCATCGCATTGCGGATGATGCCGTCGAGCATATCGACATGGGCGCGCGCCGCGATTTCAGGAACGACGCCGCCATAGGGGGCGTGTTCGGCGATCTGCGAGCGCACGATATTGGACAGAATGCGTCCATTGCCACTGGGGTCACGCTCGACCACGGCCGCCGCGGTTTCATCGCAGGTGGTCTCAATCCCCAGCACCAATGTCGCCCTGCCGCTCGCCACTATCCCTCGATTTGCTGACTTGAAAGTTGTCTTGATTCTTTCGCTTGCCTTCGCAGTGGAACCTGCGTTTCCCTGATGTTCGCTGGCCAGTGAGGTCTTATCGTGAAATCGTCATGTCGGCCATACTTTCAAGAACTATCGTGCTTCGGCGCATCGAGGATTCAGGCATGGCCATTCTGGTAACCCGCGCTGCGCCGGACAACGAAAAGACCGCGCAGGCGCTTGCCGTGCGCGGCTTTGAAGCCTTGCGGTCGCCGACACTGCGTTTCGAAGTCATGCCGTTTTACGACGATCATGGTGCTGCTTACGATGGCGTAATCCTGACCAGCGCGAATGCCGTGCGTGCTATCGAAGATCATGAGTTCAAAAAGCGGCTCGTCAATCTGCCGTCCTTTGCGGTCGGCGAGCACACGGCGGAGGCGGCGCGCCTTGCCGGGTTCAAGAATATCATCAGTGCCAAGGGCGACGCGGGTGCGCTGCGCGATGTCATTACAAAAAGCGCTGGGGCAAAAGCCATCAAGAAGGGCGCGACCCTTTGTTATCTTGCGGGTGCGGATCTTGCGCGCGACCTAGCCGCCGAACTTGGCGAACGCGGGTTCACCGTTATAGCGCATACGGCCTATCGGATGATTCCGGTGCCGAACTTTCCGGAGAATGTAACCGAGGCTTTCCGGATTGGCCGCGTTGAGGCCGTGTTGCACTTCTCGCGACGGAGCGCGCGGGCATTTCTCGCTGCCGCACGAGCGGGCGGTGTCGAAATCTCGGCCTTGGCGCTGCCGCAATATTGCCTCTCCGATGCTGTCGGCATGGTGGTGCGCGATGCCGGCGCAATGCAGGTCGTGATCGCCCGCGAACCGAACGAAAAAACGCTGCTTGACGCTTTGGTAAAAGGCTTGAAAAAGCCTTCGGACCCGCGTTGAGCAACTTTCGACCAAGTGAGCCGTTGACTTCGAATCTGCTAGGCTGCGGCGCGAAGACGTAAAGGGTCCGATGGACGACGATAAACACGATAAAAATGATGACGCTGCATCGCCGCCGGGCGGTTCGCGCAAGCGGACGCCACCGACGATCGATCTTACGGCATCGAGCGTCTCCGACAGCTCGGCTGCGCCGAGCGATGATGGCGCTTCGGCAGCGCCGCCGTCCGATTCCAAGCCGCGCAAATCGTGGCGCGACAGATTTGGCGCCGCGCGGGCTGCTTTCACACCGTCATTTCACGGGTCGTCATTTTCCGGAGTTCAAGCGCCGAAGCCTGCACGCGCAGCTTTGTCGTCGATGCTCGTCGCGGGGTTTACGGGGGCGGTGGCTGCGCTCCTTGTGCTGGGCGCGTATTGGTTTTGGGATTCGTCGGGCGGATCAAGCCGCATCCTGTCGCGATTGCCGCAGACAACCGCCAGGAGCGATAAAGATTCTCCCGGCACGCAGGTCGCAAAAGTCGAGCCGCGTGCGCCGAGCGCGGCGACCAATGCGACTCCCGATCCCGCACTGGATGCGCGGCTGGACGCGCTGGAGAAATCGGTTTCATTGCTGCGCGACGACGTGACTGCGGCGCGCGCCTCCGTTGAGGCTCTTAAAGCAATCCCTGCACCCGTTCCCGATACAAGCGCAATCGACGATCGAATTTCCAAGATCGAACGTGCGACCGTCGCGCTGACCGGTGAGATCGCCGCTCCACAAAAGCCAGCCGGTGACGATCCGCGCCTGCGCAGCGTTGCGGTCGCGACGCTGCTCGATACATCGGTGCGCCAAGGTGAGCCTTATTCAACGGCGCTGGCTTCCGCAAAAGCATTGGGCGGCGATGCTTCAAGCCTCAAGCCGCTCGATATATTTGCAACGTCCGGTATTCCATCGGTGAGCGGAGTGAGCCGCGAACTCTTGGCGCTGTTGCCCCAGCTTTTGCCGAAAGCCGCGACGCCAGCGCCGCCTTCCGGCGTGATGGATCGCTTGCAACAAAGCGCATCGAAACTCGTGCGCGTCCAGCGCAGTGACGGTCCGGTCAACCCGATGTCCGCGACAATTGGGCAGGCAAAAGAGGCCGCACAACGCAATGATATCGCGGCTGCGCTGCGTGAATTGAATTCTCTGTCCGTTTCGGACCGCGCGCCGGTTCAAGCATGGATGGATAAAGTCGACGCGCGCGAGGCTGCCCTCAAGGCGTCGAAACAATTCGCCCTGGACATGATGACCGCGTTGTCGAAACCAGCGCCTGAGGCCGGCAAATGATCCGGATCATCCTGTTTCTATTTTTGATTGGCGCGGCGGCATTGGGATTTGCGGTCGTTGCCGATCAGGGCGGCGACGTCTCGCTATCGTGGAGTGTATGGCGTGTCGACACGTCGGTACCGGTGTTCGTGCTGGCATTCGTTTCGATGCTCATCGTTGCGATGTTGATATGGAGTGTGGTGCGCGGATTCTGGCATTTTCCGAAACGCATCAGGCAAGCACGCCGCGAACGCCGCATTGAAAAAGGCCGTCACGCCATCACGCAAGGTCTGATTGCTATCGGGACTGGCGATCACTTTGCGGCGCGTCATCATGCAGATGTGGCGCGTCGTCTCGCGCATCAGGATCCGCTGGCGTTGCTGCTGCATGCGCAGGCGGCCCAGTTGAACGGCGACCGCGACGGCGCGCAGCGCGCGTTTTATTCGCTGGCCGAACGGGAAGATACCCGCGTGCTTGGCCTGCGAGGATTGTTCATCGAAGCGCAGCGCCGCGACGATCCGTTCACCGCAGTGGCAATGGCAGAAGAAGCGCTGAAGACCGCGCCGGCGTCGGCGTGGGCGTCGCATGCCGTTCTTGGATTTCGTTGCAGCCGCAGCGACTGGGACGGCGCACTTCAGATTCTGGAGAACGATCTTGCGTCGGGACTGATCGACCCTGCGCCGTACAAGCGTCAACGCGGCGTTCTTCTCACGGCGCGCGCGCTCGATCTGGAAACAACCGATCGCGACAAGTCGCGCGAGAGCGCGATGGAAGCCGTCAATCTTGCGCCCACATTGGTCCCGGCGGCGACACTCGCGGCGAAATTTTTGAGCGAATCGAATCAGGCGCGCCGCGCCAAACGTATTGTCGAGATCGCTTGGTCGGCTCAACCGCATCCGGATCTGGCGGACGCCTATGCGCATATTCGGCTCGGTGATTCCGCCGTGCAACGCTTGGCGCGCGTCGAGTCGCTCGCCGCGAAATTGCCCGGACATATCGAGGGCGCCCTTGCAGTAGCGCGCGCGGCCATCGATGCCAGCGAATTCGCCAAGGCGCGCAACGTACTCAAGCCGTTCACCGATGCGCCGACGCAGCGCGTCGCGTTGCTGATGGCCGAGCTTGAACGCGCCGAGCATGGCGACAGCGGCCGCACACGCGCTTGGATGTTGCGCGCCGTTCGCGCGGCACATGATCCGGTCTGGACAGCAGACGGGTATGTGTCCGATCGCTGGCGTCCGGTTTCCCCCGTCAGCGGGCGGATCGATGCGTTTCAGTGGCTCACGCCTTTGGCGGCGCTCCCCTCCGATAAGGCCGATGCCATCGAAGCCGAGATCGCCGATGATCAGATGCTTGCGCCGCCACGCCCGGAACCGGCAGACACAGCTGCGGCCTCGCAGGATAATTCACCTTTACTCGCTCCAGCGTCGCGGGGGGACGCGGTGCAAATAGCGCCACCGCCGGCGATTGCGCCGCCGGTGTTTCGGCCACGCCGTGAGATCGAGAAAATCGATGCCGCGCGGTTGCCGCCTGTCATTCCCATCATTCGGGCGCCGGACGATCCCGGGGTCGCGGACGACGCGCCGCTGCATGACGACACCGATTCGATGCGGCCGGGACAGATGCAAACGGGCGGCTGGCGGGGCTTTTTATCGCGCCTTGTCAGCTAATTAGGAGCTTAACGGGCCGTTGTTCTTGCAAAGCCGCGCGCTGGCCGATATCAGATGCGGATACTTGAAAATGCCGGTTCCAGACTCTCGCCGCCTTAGCTCAGCTGGTAGAGCACATCATTCGTAATGATGGGGTCGTAGGTTCGAATCCTATAGGCGGCACCACTGTCTCTCAGCGATCCGCAAGCGCCGCTGACGCGAGGAACCTGAATGACCGATCGAGAAAA
>JBBRGE010000165.1:0-5743 GCA_038241045.1 Hyphomicrobiales bacterium
AAGAAATGTCTTTTTCAACATTCGGCCCACCCATGCGTTTTTTCCAGTGTATCATCCGCAATGGCGGCGAGTAGCTTCTTTCGTAACCATCGCGAGCGGCGATGACGTGGGGGCCGGACGGCGGGCCTTCAAATTTCGAGCGTTGGCCCGACTTTGCTTGCGATTTCTACCAAAGCGGCCACGAGCGACGTCATCGGATCCCGTTGCGGAATCACCAGTCCAACGCCGTAATTGATGAGTGGATCGACAATCGGAATCGTGCGCACGGCGTTCGAGAAGCCGAGCGTATCCGCAAGCTTGGCGGGCATGACGCTGGACCAGCGTCCCGTTTTGACATGCGTGTAAAGCACGATGATCGAATTTGACGTCAGCGTCGGCATCGCTTGTGCACCTGCGGCCAGAAGCGCACGATCGATGATGCGGCGATTCTGCATGTCCGGCGTCAGCAGGCACAGCGGGATTTGTCCGACTTCTGCCCACGTCACCTGCTTGCGGTCACCGAACAATCCATCCGGAGACGTGAGCAAGCGATAGCTCTCGTTATAAAGATGGATCGAGCGCACCTTACCGACCGGCTCGTTGTCGAGGTAGGTGAGCCCTGCATCGACCTCCAGATTTTCCAGAAGGCCAAGCACGTCGGACGACGTGCAGGAGACAATCTTGAAGCGGACATTGGGATGGAGTTCCCGGTACGGCGTGGTCAGCGACGCCACCATCCCAAGTACCGTGGGAACCGCTGCAATTCGCAGTTCGCCGGAAAGCCCGTCCTTGAGCGTGGTGATTTCTTGGCGCATCCCGCGCACGTCGCCGACGATGCGGCGCGCCCATTCCAGCGTCCGCTCGCCTTCCGGCGTAAAATCGACAAAACGCGAGCCGCGCTGCACCAGCATGACGCCGAGGTATTCTTCGAGTTGCTTCAGGCTTGTCGACATCGTCGGCTGGGTCACGCCGCACGCTTCTGCCGCGCGACCGAAATGCCGTTCCTTGGAGAGCGCGATCAGAAGCTCGAGCTTTTCGATCAATGTCGTTGTCCCGTCGGGCGGCTCAACGTCGAAACCGCCACGCAATACTGCCAAATATGGCCATCACGCGCCATAGCTTCATCGTCACGGTCGCTGCTGCGGCGAGACGAAAAAAATGCCGCTCCTGCGTCAGAGCGGCACTTAAAAACTTCCAAATGCAATCTGTTAAAGAAGTCCCGCGCCGCGCGCCCACTTGTATTTGGCGGCAAGCACTTCGACCGGAAGTTCGGTCGAGTAGGCGTAGGCGGGAATGTCGTTCTGATAGAGATATTCGGCAGCTTCCTCGACCTCGACATCGCCAGCAAGCGAGGCGACGATCGGCTTTTCGATTCCCTTGGCCTTCATCTCGTTCTTGATCTCGACCATGTTCTTCGCAAACACCATCGGCGGCGTCACGATGGTGTGCCAGTAGCCGAGGATCAGCGAATGAATGCGCTCATCCGACAGGCCGAGCTTGACGGTGTTGACATAGGTGATCGGCGGCTCGCCACCCGTAATGTCGACGGGATTTCCCGCAGCACCGAATGGCGGAATGAACTTGCGGAATGCCGCGTCGAGATCGGCCGGCATTGCCATCAGCGAGAGGCCGTTATCCACCACCGAGTCCGAGAGCAGCACGCCCGAGCCGCCCGCACCCGTGATGATGAGAACGTTCTCGCCCTTCGGGGTTGGTAGAACCGGCACGCCGCGTGCGAATTCGAGCAACTGCCGCAGCGAGCGTGCGCGGATAACGCCCGATTGTTTCAGTACGTCTTCATAGATTTTGTCGTTACCGGCTAGTGCGCCGGTGTGCGACGCAGCTGCCTTTGCACCGGCTGAAGTTCGGCCGGCTTTCAGCACGATCACGGGCTTCTTCTTGGAGACGCGCTTGGCGGCTTCAGCGAACGCGCGCCCGTCTTTCAGGTCCTCGCAATGCATCGCGATGACGTTGGTGTTCTTGTCCTGCTCGAAAAATGCCAGCAGATCGTCTTCGTCGATGTCTGACTTGTTGCCGAGACCGACAATCGCCGAGACGCCCATCTTGGCCGAGCGCGAGAAGCCGATGATCGCCATTCCGATGCCGCCCGATTGCGACGACAGCGCGACCGAACCCTTGACGTCGTAGGCGGTGCAGAACGTCGCGCAGAGATTGGCGGGTGTATAATAGAAGCCGTAAATGTTTGGACCCATCAGGCGGATGTCGTATTTCTTGCCGACCTCGACGATTTCCGCCTGCAATTCAGGCGCGCCGGCTTCGGCAAAGCCCGATGGAATCAGCACAGCGCCGGGAATTTTCTTTTCACCGCATTCGGCGAGCGCACCGGCGACAAACTTCGCAGGAATCGCGAACACTGCGACGTCGATCACACCCGGCACATCCTTGACGCTCTTATAGGCCTTGCGGCCCATGATCTCGTCGGCCTTGGGGTGGATCGGATAGATGTCACCTTTATATCCGCCGTTGATGAGGTTCTTCATCACCGAGTTGCCAATCTTGCCATCTTCGGCAGAGGCACCGACCACCGCAACTGCCTTCGGCATCATGATGCGGTTCATCGCGGTGACGATTTCGGCGGTTGGGCGCGGCGCCGGGCGCGGCTTGTAGTCGAAGTCGACGACAATGCGCACGTCGGCGGCGATCGCGTCTTTTTTGGTGGCGAATACCGGATTGAGATCGAGTTCGACGATTTCCTGGAAGTCCGTCACGAGCTGCGAGACTTTTACGATCACGTCGGCCAGTGCGTCGCGGTTGACAGCGTCGCCGCCGCGCACGCCATGCAGCATTTCCTTGGCCTGAATGCCGTCGAGCATCGACAGCGCATCGGCCTTGGTGGCGGGCGCAAGGCGGAACGTGATGTCCTTCAAGATTTCGACGAGAACGCCACCGAGGCCGAAGGCGACCATCTTGCCGAACGATGCATCGGTGATTGAGCCGATGATGACCTCGGTGCCACCCATCAGCATCTGTTGAACCTGAACGCCTTCGATCTTGGCGTCGGCTTTGTATTTCTTGGCGTTGGCGAGAATTTGGTCGTAGGCCTTCTCGGCCGCGCCTGCATCCTTGACGCCGACCATGACGCCGCCGGCTTCGGTCTTGTGGAGAATATCCGGCGAGACGATTTTCATCACGACGGGGAAGCCCATGCCGCCCGCCATCTTGGCGGCCTCACCGGCGGATTTCGCAACGCCTTCTTTCGGGACGGGAATTCCGTAAGCGTCGCAGACCAGCTTGCCTTCCGGCGCAGTCAGACTTGTGCGCTTGTCCGCTTTAACGGCGTCGAGAATCTTGCGGACATCGGTTTTGGCCTGCGACATTTTTTTCTCCCCATAACGGATATTTTCTAATGATTACTGGCATTTGGTATGCCAGTATGTTCGTTGTCAAGCGCTTCATTCGGCTGCGGTGCAACGAAAATTTCGTCTTCTTGACATTTTGGTATCTGGCATGCCAAGAACTTGAACAACGCCCTCGTGGTATCGCTGCATTCCCAGAGTGGCGAGGTGATTTCAATGGCGGCACAGAAAACAACCAAGACGGCATCGGCAGGCGGTGAACCCGATCTTGCGATCGTTCGCATTGCGCCGGAAACCAGTTTCAAGAACAAAGCCTATGAGGCGCTGAAGGATGCCATCCTGAAAATGGACATCTACACCACGCCCGATCCGGTGATGCTCGACGAGCGCGCGCTGTCCGAGCGGCTTGGCGTCAGCCGCACGCCCATTCGCGAAGCCATCGCCATGCTCGAGCAGGACGGCTTCGTCAAAACCGTGCCGCGCCGTGGCATCGTCGTGGTGCGCAAGACCAAAACCGAAATCGTCGACATGATCCGCGCATGGGCCGCGCTCGAGAGTATGGCCGCGCGCATGATTACGACGATCGCGCGCAAGAAAGACATTTCCGCGCTGCGTCTGTTCTTCAAGGACTTCAGCAAGGACCGGCTGCCGCAGGACCACAAGGTCGAATACTCGAAAGCCAACATCGCTTTCCATCAGGCGCTGATCTCGCTCAGCGAGTCGCCGACGCTCGTCGACATGACCAACGACATTCTTCTGCATGTTCGCGGCTACCGGCAGTTGACGATTGGCCGCACTGACCGCACCGCGATTTCGTTGCCGGAACATCTGGCGATCATCGAGGCACTGGAAGAACGCGACACCGAACTGGCTGAAAAGCGCGCGCGAGATCACACCCTCGGTCTTGCGCTCTATGTCGAAACCCACGGCCAGGAATTGTTTCAATAGACGGCGAAGAATCGAACCAAACGTAAAACCATAAAAAAGTATCAGGGAGAAGCGGAATGTCCGCAGTCGTGCAGAGTCTCAATGTGGCCGAAGAAGATCTGACAGATGGCTTTCATCTGATGATCGACGCACTCAAGCTGAACGGCCTCAACACGATCTACGGCGTACCGGGGATTCCAATCACCGACTTCGGCCGCATGGCGCAAGCCGAAGGTATTCGCGTTCTGTCATTCAGGCACGAGCAGGCCGCAGGTTATGCGGCGTCGATCGCGGGCTTTCTCACCAAGAAGCCTGGCGTGTGTCTGACTGTGTCGGCTCCCGGATTTCTCAACGGACTGACCGCGCTGGCTCATGCGACGACCAACTGCTTTCCGATGATCCTGATTTCCGGCTCAAGCGAACGCGAGATCGTCGATCTGCAGCAGGGCGACTACGAGGAAATGGATCAGCTCGCAATCGCCAAGCCACTGTGCAAGGCGGCGTTCCGCGTGCTGCACGCTGCCGATATCGGCATCGGTCTTGCGCGCGCGATCCGCGCTGCAGTGTCGGGGCGTCCAGGCGGCGTTTACCTCGATCTTCCAGCCAAGCTATTCGGTCAAGTGATGAATGCCGACGCGGGCCGGAAGTCGCTGGTGAAAGTCATCGACGCGGCACCCGCGCAAATTCCAGCGCCTGACTCGATCAAGCGCGCGCTCGATGTTCTGAAATCGGCGAAAAAGCCGCTGATCATTCTCGGCAAAGGTGCGGCCTACGCGCAGGCCGACGAGGCCATCAAGTCGCTTGTTGAAAAGAGCGGCATTCCGTTCCTGCCGATGAGCATGGCCAAAGGCTTGCTGCCGGATACGCATCCGCAATGCGCGGGCGCTGCACGCTCTACGGTGCTGAAGGATTCCGACGTCGTCATGCTGATCGGCGCGCGCCTCAATTGGCTGCTCAGCCACGGCAAGGGCAAATCGTGGGGTGACGCACCGAAGAAGTTCATCCAGATCGACATCGAACCAAAGGAAATGGACTCGAACGTCGAGATCGTAGCTCCCGTCGTTGGCGATATCGGCTCATGCGTCGCGGCATTGCTGCAGGGCATGGGTGGCAACTGGACGGCACCTTCGGCGGATTGGACCAAGGCCATTCAGACCAAGCGCGACGACAATATTGCCAAGATGGCGCCGCGCCTGATGAACAACAACTCGCCGATGGATTACCACGGCGCGCTCGGCGTTTTGCGCACCATCATCAAGGAGCGTCCGGACGCAATTCTGGTGAATGAGGGCGCCAACACGCTCGATCTCGCGCGCGGCATCATCGACATGTACAAGCCGCGCAAGCGTATCGATGTCGGCACCTGGGGCATCATGGGCATCGGCATGGGTTATTCCATTGCCGCCGCGATCGAGACCGGCAAGTCGGTGTTGGCTGTCGAAGGCGACAGCGCGTTCGGGTTTTCCGGCATGGAGGTGGAGACGATCTGCCGTTACAATCTGCCGGTCTGCGTCGTCGTG
>JBBRGE010000166.1:0-5709 GCA_038241045.1 Hyphomicrobiales bacterium
GCTCGGCGTGATAGTTCACCCAATACGGCGCGATCAATGCGCGCTCGATAAAATTGGCATGCGTGGTCCGCGCGTGAGAGAACGGATCTGGGCCGGTCGAGGTGCAGGCATGCTCGGCGATGTTTCGCACCCGCGTCACAAACGGAAACCACGTTGCCATCGCCACGATCCAGACGCCGAAAAACCAGATGCCTGCACCCGCCAACCAAAACAGCACGAACAAAAGCGCATTGGTGCAGAGGAATTACACCATCGCCTGCGCGCCGCTGGTGAGGAAATTTTCGGTCTCGTCGTCATGGACCTCGGCGGGCTTACCGGCTCGAAACAACTCCATGAACAAAGGCGCGCGCTGCTTGAAAAAAGTCTGCCCGGTCAGATCGCGAAACGCCTTGCGGGTGAAGCTATCCTTGGAAATCGGAAATGGCGCGGACAGACCCAAATCAGGATCTTCCGGCTGCTGCGTATAGCGATGATGCTTGAGATGATAGGAACGATAGCCCGCAAGCGACGCGCCAACCGGCACCGCGCACAGCCATTGCCCGACAAATTCGTTGATCTTCTGATTGGCGTGCAACCCGCCATGCGCGGCTTCATGCATCAAAATCGCGAGACCCAGCTGCCGCGTGCCAACGATCATCACGGCGATCAGCCACGTCAGTGGATTGGGCCAGAGCGTCACCAGCGCGACGGCGGCGAGTATCGTGCCCCAGCAATGCGCAACGAGCCACATCCCGCGCCAAGAATTGCGCGCGGTCAAGCGCGCCCATTCTGTTGACGTGAATACGGTTTTCGGATCAACGCGCTCGACGATAGGCATGCGGTTTCCTGACGCAGTACCGAGTTATATCATCTCTCCCCGTCTGCGGGGAGAGATAAGCGCTACGCCTTCCCGCCGGAGTTTTTCCGCGTCTCGGCAATGTGGCTTTTGGCCGACATCGCCAGCAATCCTGAGTCGTTCATGATGGTCACCAGCTTGAAACCGCGCTGGATCGCCAATGTCGCGCCGGCGTGGCCGGAGCAATGAATACCCGGATAGATGCCGCGCTTTTCGCACTGCTTGACGATGTTATCGTAGATTTCCAGAATCTGCGGCTCGGTGCGGTCGAGCGTCGGGTGCATGCCGTAGGAAAATCCCAAATCCGAAGGCCCGATATAAATGCCCGCGACGCCCTTCACATCGAGAATCGATTCCAGATTTTCGACCGCGGTCTTGGTCTCGATCATCGGAATGCACAGCGTCTCGTCGTTCGCGGTGGACTGATACGTGCCTGCCGAGCCGTACATCATGGCGCGGATCGGCCCGTTGCTGCGGGTGCCGCGCGGCGGATATTTGGCATATTGGACGAAGCGCTCGGCTTCGTCTTTCGTGTTGATCATCGGGCAGATCACACCATACGCGCCGCCATCCAAAACTTTCCCGATGATGCCCGGCTCGTTCCACGGCACGCGAACCATTGGCGTGACGGGATGCGCCTGCATCGCCTGAAAGCACTGAACCATCGACATGTAGTCCTGCACGCCGTGCTGAATATCGACGGTGACGGAATCGAAACCGCATTGCGCCATGACTTCCGCCGAAAAGCCCGACGGGATCGCGAGCCACGCATTGACCACGACCTTGCCCGATGCCCAGATTTCCTTGACCTTGTTTGCCATCTTTATTGTCCTTGGTTCTTGACTTACTGTTTTGCGTTAGGCGGTCGCGGCCTTCACCGCTGCGTCTTCAATGCCAACGGATTTTGCGGTGGCGACGATTGATCCCCACGTATCCTCGGTTAGCGGCACGCCGTTCTTGTTTCGATCGGCGCGCATCGCCGCCTCCGGCTCGCCCGGAATGAGAACCGCATCGTGACCGGCGGCGAGTTTCGAATCCTTGAAGTAGTCAATATAGCGCGCAACCTCGCCGTCGAAGAAATGCGCAGGGTCCACGACTTTCGGATCAATGAAGATCGCCAGCATGCCGTTGGAAAAGCGCCGGTCATTCTTGGTCGCCCCGTTGCCGGTGAGCGCGCCGCCGAGCAATTCGCACATCAATGCAAGGCCTGAGCCTTTATGGTCGCCGAAGGCGCGGATTGCGCCCTTGCCCTGCGCGTGGATGCGCGGGCCGTTGTCTTCGTAAGGTCCGTAGAGAACATGCGGGTCTTCGCTCAACGACCCGTCCTCATTGACCAGCGCGCCCCTCGGCAATTTCTTGCCGCCACGGCTTGCGACCATCACCTTGCCTTCGGCCACGATCGAGGTGGCGAAATCCAGCACCACTGGAATTTTTCCGAGACGCGGAATGCTCACGCAATAAGGTGCCGTTGAAAGTTTGCGCGCGACGCCGCCATAGGGCGCAACCAGCACCGAGCCTGCCGCGTTGACGAAATAGATCGACACCAGTCCTTCGGCGGCAGCCATTTCGGCCCAGTCGCCCACACGTCCCAGATGGCCGGAGTTTTTCAGCGTCATCGCCGAGAGGCCGCTTTTTTTACACTTGTCGATTCCAATACGGACCGCCTGCGGCGTCACGGTCTGGCCATAACCGAAGCCGCCGTCCACCACCACGATCGACGGCGTATCGACTTCGAGCTTGATTTTCTGATCAGGAATGATGACGCCTTCGTTGGCCCAGCGCACATATTGTGGAACGCGGATGACGCCGTGGCTGTCATGGCCGGTCAGATTGGCGGTAACGAGATAATGCGCGATGCGCTGCGCTTCCTCTTTCGATGATTTTGCGCGGACAAAAATATCGCTGACAAAATCGGTCAGCATCTGCACCTTCAGTGTCACCATGATCAGGTTCTAACTTTCATATTCGGCCGTGCCGGAGCATGGCCATGTTTCACGCAGGATTAAGCCATGCGCGCGTTCGGCATGATGGCAAATTGATGATCTTGGGAATTCGAGAATGTCCGCGACCCGACGCAATTAGATGGCTGGAATTTGAGCTTGTCCACTGGCGCGCATGAATTTGTCATATGTCCGGCGCGCCCTGCTGCACCGCACGAACCGCTTGCGCAGCACACTGAGAGTTATTTCAAAAAACGTAGGAGCCGAACCGATACCGATGCCGCCGCAGGCTAAAAAGCAGGCAAAGCAAAACGGGAAACCGCCGGAAAATGCCATAATCGCGCGTTGCCGTTTACCGGACGCCACGTCAGTGAGGCCGTTTTGCAGTGAACAAAAACATGGTATGAAACTTCTATTAGGATGATCGACAGCAACATGATGGTGGCTAAATATGTCGCGGTTTTATTTTAATTTTCGCAGATTTTGCGGTCCGGCTGCGGTTGCAGCCGTCGTCCTCGCCTCGATTCCGGCTTATGCCGACGGGCCTTTCAAGGGATATGAAGGCACTTGGTCGGGCAATGGCACGATCACGATTGCGGACGGTGGCGCCGAGCGGATTCGCTGCCGGGGAACGTACACGGTGGATGCCGCCGGCAACGGACTGCATCAGAACATCAAATGCGCCAGCGACAGCTACAAGTTCGAGTTGAGGAGCGATGTCGAAGCCAGGGGCAGCACCATCACGGGAAGCTGGTCTGAAGCCACCCGCAATGTGAACGGCTCGCTGGAAGGCAGCATTTCGGGTCAGGACATCACCGCGCTCGTGCAAACCAATGGCTATGCGGCAACCTTCAACGTCTCCACGCGCGGCAACAAGCAGAACATCAACATCGCCTCCAAGGGCGAGTTGCGCGGCGTGACGATGGCGCTGTCGAAGGGCAACTGAGCTAAGGCGACGATTCGCGATATCGCCCATCAACAATTGTCATGGCCGGGCTTGTCCCGGCCATCTCGATTCTGAAGGCACTGGGTTCAAGCGACGCCGCCCTTAATACGGAATTGCCCGGCGACGATTATTTTTCTGTGTGCAAGCGCATGTAAAGCTTTACCGCGACGCCCACGCCGCCTTGATGCGCTCCGACGTGCTGATGAGCCACATCGCGGTCGGCCGCAGGATGAACAGATCGGCGACGAGTGCCGCGATCATCGCAAACGCACTGAGCCAGCCGAACAGCCGAAGTGACGGCAAGTCCGAGAATACCGTCACCACAAGCCCGCAGGCCAGCACCACCGTGGTGAGGATCAAGGCCGGACCGACCAGCACGGTCGCGCGCTGCACGGCCTCGGCTTCATCGACGCCGGGTTTTTCCTCGAGCCGCAGGCGGTTGAGAAAGTGGATGGTGGCGCTCAGCCCCAGACCGAACGACACGGTCAGCGCGACCACGCTGGCAAACTGCAGCCCCTCCCCCATCACGTACAGCACGGTGCCGGACAGAACCACGGGAAAAATTCCCGGAAGTATGCTGGCGAACATCACGACGACCGAGCGGAACGCAAGGCCGATGAACATTGCAACCAGCAGGAATTCGATTGTTAATCCGTGGTTGAGCTTGTCGATCATCTGCGCAGAATTGCGCGCCGCAATCGCCGACAGGCCTGTGACCGCGATCTCATAACCCGGATGCGCCTTGCGCACGACGTTCATCGCACCGTCGAGCTTTTCGACCACGGGAAGAATCTGACTTGAATCTAGATCAGGAACGCGCCCGTTCACCACCACGGCGTCCTGGTTCTCGGAGATAAATCGCCGCACCAGATATTTCGGCAGCAGATCGACATATTCTTTCAGGATTGCAATATCGGAGCGGCCGATCTTCTCCGCGATCCAGCGGCGCAGCGTCTCGATCGACCAGACGTTGCCGACACCGGCCTGGGTCTCGACGATCTTGTGGACGGCCGCAATGGTGTCGAGCGTTTCCGGATCGTAAAGCGACTTGCCCTTGGGGAATTCGATCAGAATATCGATCGGGTTGGCACCCGTCAGCTTCGCGTCGAGACGGCTTGATGCGGCGACCGCCTGTTCCTTGTCCGGCACCTGATCGGCCAGACGATAGCGCGGCTCCAAATTCGCGTAGACGATGCCGAGACCGCCGACGACCAAGAGTGCAATCAAACTAAACAGGCCGGGCCGCCCGACCATGCGCACCGCAATCCAGCGGCAGAACGCGCGCAGCGCTTCGACGCCCTTGTCCGAACCTTTGACCGCCGAACTGAGCAAATGTTCTTTGCGCACGAGCAGGACGCCAAACACCGGCACCAGCGACAGCACCGCGATCAGCGCGATCACGGTCGCCAGCAGACCCGCTTCGCCGAACGAACGAATCAAATCCGAATTGGAAAATTGCAGCGCGATGAACGACAGCGCGGCAGTGCCATGTGTGAGGACGCAGGCCGGACCCACGACCAGAACGGCATTGCGGAATGCAGTCTCTTTATCTTCACCCGCGATCAGACGGTCACGCGCCGCGAATGTCAGCTGCATCGAGTCCGCGAATGAGATCACCATAATCAGCGGCGTCATCACGTTGAGGAACATGTTGAGGCTGAACCCGAGCCAGCCCAGCGTACCGATCGCGAGCAGAATCGCGAGCAACGGCGGAAACGCCGCGACGATCATGAACGAGACGCGGCGGAAGAAAATGATCGCGATGAGGCAGCCTGCGAGGATGCCCGCGATGTTGTAGGTCAAACCGTCGCGCTCGACCGCGTTGCGGATTTCGAGTTGCATGACCGGCACGCCGGACAGTTCGCTCTTCAGTCCGGTGCCGGCGAGATCGTCCGCCATGGTCTTGCGAATTTCCGCAATGGTGGTGTTGAGACCCTTGTTGCCGACAATCGCCGGATCGAGCGCCAGCACGATCAGCGCCAGTGTAC